>NZ_JBHXCW010000047.1:0-40604 GCF_042725365.1 Lentzea sp. NPDC060358
CCTGCCGTTGGACGTGTCCTCGTCGTTGGTGGAGTCGCGGTCGGTGTTCGGGTGTCGGGCTGTGGTGGTCGGGTCCGATGTGGATGGTCTTTGTGCTGGTTTGCGTTCGGTGGAGCCGGTTGTTGCGACTTCGGTGTCGCGTATTGCTTTTGTGTTTCCTGGTCAGGGTTCGCAGTGGGTTGGTATGGCTGTGGAGCTGTTGGGGTCGTCGTCGGTGTTCGCGGAGCGGATGGCCGAGTGTGATCGGGTGCTGCGCGGCCTGACTGACTGGTCTTTGTTGGATGTCTTGAGTGATCCGGTCGCGTTGGAGCGGGTTGACGTCGTTCAGCCGGTGTTGTTCGCGGTGATGGTGTCGCTCGCCGAGGTGTGGCGCTCGGCGGGGGTGAAGCCTGCCGCGGTGGTGGGGCACTCGCAGGGTGAGATCGCGGCCGCGTGTGTTGCGGGTGGGTTGTCGTTGGAGGATGCGGCGCGGGTTGTGGTGCTGCGGTCTCGTTTGCTGGTGGGGCTGTCTGGTCTGGGTGGGATGGTGTCGGTCTCCCGTCCCGTTGCCGAGGTTCGCGAGCTGGTTGCCCGGTGGGGTGAGCGGATTTCCGTTGCGGCGGTGAACGGACCGTCGTCGGTGGTCGTCTCGGGCGAGGCGGCGGCGCTGGACGAGTTGATGGCCGAGTGTGAAGCCGGCGGCGTTCGAGCTCGGCGCGTTCCGGTGGACTACGCGTCGCATTCGCCGCAGGTGGACGTCATCCGTGACGAGTTGCTGGTGGTGCTGAAGGGAATTGTCCCGCTGTCGGCGGAGGTGCCGTTCTACTCGACGGTGGACGGCCGGTGGCTGGACACCCTGGAACTGACGCCCGAGTACTGGTTCCGGAACCTGCGGGAACCGGTCGGGCTGGAGTCGGCCGTGTCGGCGCTCGCTGCCGAAGGCTTCGGCGGTTTCGTCGAGGTGAGCGCTCATCCGGTGTTGACGCACGCGGTCGAGGAGATCGTCGAGTCCGGTGTCGTGGTCGGCACGCTGCGCCGCGACGACGGTGGCTGGGACCGGTTCCTGAAGTCGGCCGGCGAGGTCTGGGCCGGGGGCGTGGAGGTCGACTGGCGGTCGGTGGTCCCCGGCGGCCGGCGCGTCGACCTGCCCGCGTACCCGTTCCAGCGCCGGAGGTACTGGGCGGACCTCGACACCGCGGCCGCCGACGTCACCACCGCGGGGCTGGACCCGGCCGGGCATCCGCTGCTGGGCGCCGCCGTGGTCCTGGCCGGTGGTGGCGGTGTGGTGCTGACCGGACGGCTGTCGCTGTCGACGCACCCGTGGCTGGCGGACCACGCGGTGCGCGGCACGGTGTTGTTGCCCGGCACGGCTTTCGTCGAGCTGGCGGTGCGCGCGGGTGACGAGGTCGGGTGCGGCCGGGTCGACGAGCTGACGCTGCACGCGCCGCTGGTCGTTCTCCCGCAGGGCGGCGTGCGGGTGCAGGTCGCGGTGGGGGAGCGGGGCGAGGACGGGCGGAGGTCCCTGGAGATCCACTCCCGCACCGGTGACGAACCTTGGGCGCTGCACGCGACCGGTGCGCTCGACCCGGCGGGACCGGTCGCGGCGGAGGCGGTGAGCTGGCCGCCGCCCAGGGCCGAGGCGGTCGAGGTGTCCGGGCTCTACGACGACCTGGACGAGGCCGGGTACGGCTACGGGCCGGCGTTCCGCGGCCTGCGGAACGCGTGGCGGCACGGCGGAGCGCTGTACGTCGACGTCGAGCTGCCCGCGGAGCAGAACGGGCAGGCGGGCCGGTTCGGCGTCCACCCCGCCCTGCTCGACGCCGCCCTGCACGGGCTGGGCGTCAGCGACCTGCTGGAGGGCGCCGACGCCGTGCGGCTGCCGTTCTCCTGGTCCGGCGTCCGCGTCCACGCCTCGGGTGCGACGACGTTGCGGGTGCGCTTCGAGGCCGTCGGGCCGGAGGCCGTGTCGCTGAAGGCGGTCGACGGGGAGGGCAAGCCCGTCGTGGACGTCGACTCGCTGGTGCTGCGGGAGATGCGCGGCGAGACCGTGCCGTCCGGTGCGCCGGACGGCCTGTTCCGGATCGACTGGGTGCCGCTGACCCCGGAGGAGGGCGGTGCCCCGGCCGGGCAGGCGGTGTTCGAGTGCCCGCGGTTCGCCGACGTCCGCACCGCGGTCGACGCGGCGCTGGACGCGATCCGGTCGTTCCTGGCCCGCGACGAGCGGATGGCGCCGCGACTCGTCGTCGTCACCCGTGGCGCGCAGCGCGGCGACCTCTCCCACGCCGCGGTGTGGGGCCTGGTGCGGTCGGCCCGCGCGGAGCACCCCGGCCGGTTCGTGCTCCTCGACACCGACGACTCCGTGCCGCTGGAGACGGCGACCGCCACCGACGAGCCGGAGCTGCTGGTGCGCGCCGGCGAGGTGCGGGTGCCGAGGATGGCGCGGGCGGCGGTGCGCGCCCTGCCAGGCGAGCCGTGGCGGCTGGTGCCCGACGGCAGCGGCTCCCTGGACGGGGTGCGCGCGGTGCCCCGGCCCGACGTTCCCCTCGCGCCGGGCGAGGTGCGGATCGGCGTGCGCGCGGTGGGGCTGAACTTCCGGGACGTGTTGCTGTCGCTGGGGATGTACCCCGGTGAGGCGGAGCTCGGTGGTGAGTGCTCCGGCGTGGTCACGGCCGTGGGTACCGGCGTGACGGACCTCGTGCCCGGTGACCGGGTGATGGGTGTCTGCGCGGGTGGCCTGGGTTCGTCCGTGGTGGTGGACCGGCGGTTGGTGGTCGGTGTGCCGGACGGGTGGTCGTTCGCCGAGGCCGCGTCGGTTCCGGCGGTGTTCTGCACGGCGATGTACGCGTTGCGGGACTTGGCTGGTCTGTCGGCCGGTGAGTCGGTGCTGGTGCACGCCGCCGCTGGTGGTGTGGGTATGGCCGCTGTTCAGCTGGCCCGTGCGTGGGGTGCCGAGGTCTACGGGACTGCCAGCGCGAGCAAACAGCACGCCGTCGTGGCGTTGGGTGTGGCCGAGGATCATGTTGCCTCGTCACGGGATCTGGGCTTCGCCGAGAAGTTCGGTCAGGTCGACGTGGTCTTGAACTCGCTGGCGGGTGAGTTCATCGATGCGTCGCTGGGGCTGTTGCGGCCCGGTGGCCGGTTCGTCGAGATGGGCAAGACCGACGTCCGTGAGCTGACCGGCGTGCGGTACCGGGCGTTCGACCTCGCGGAGGCGGGACCGGACCGGGTCCAGGAGATGCTGCGCGAACTGGTCGGGTTGTTCGGCCGCGGTGTGCTGCACCGGCTTCCGGTCGCCGCGTGGGACGTTCGCGACGTGTCGGGTGCGCTGCGGTTCATGAGCCAGGCCCGGCACATCGGCAAGGTCGTGCTGACCGTGCCCCGGTCGCTGGACCCGGACGGCACGGTGCTGATCACCGGTGGCACGGGAGTGCTCGGCGGGCTGGTGGCGAAGCGCCTGGTCACCGGGCACGGTGTGCGGAATCTGGTGCTGCTGAGCCGGAGCGGGCCGGACTCGCCCGCCGCCGAGGCGCTGACCGGCGAGCTGCGGGAGCTCGGCGCCACCGCCGTGGTCGCCGCCTGCGACGCCGCCGACCGGGAGGCGCTGCGGGACGTGCTCGGCGCGATCCCGGCCGAGCACCCGCTGACCGGCGTGGTCCACGCGGCGGGTGTGCTGGACGACGGACTGGTGCAGTCGCTGACCCCCGAGCAGGTGGACCGGGTGCTGCGCGCGAAGGTCGACGCGGCCCTGCACCTGCACGAGCTCGCCGGTGACGTCGCCGAGTTCGTGCTGTTCTCCTCCGCCGCCGGTCTGCTCGGCTCCGCCGGCCAGGCGAACTACGCCGCGGCCAACGCCTCGCTCGACGCCCTCGCGGCCCTGCGGACCGGCGCCGGCGTCCCCGCGACGTCGCTCGCCTGGGGCTACTGGGAACAACGCACGGGCCTCACCGCCCACCTCGACGACGCCGACGTGGCGCGGATGGCGCGCGGTGGCGCGGTTCCGCTCGCCACCGAGGAGGGACTGGACCTCTTCGACGCCGCCCTGCGCACCGGCGAGTCCCTCCTGCTCACGGCCCGGTTCGACCTCGCCGCCCTGCGCGGGCGGGAGGTGCCGCACCTGTTCCGCGGCCTCGTGCGGGCCCCGGGCAGGCGCACCGCGGCGGCGCGGGGCGCGGACACCTTCCTGCGCCGGCTGCGCGACGGCGACCCCGCGGACCAGGGCAGGATGCTGCTCGACCTGGTGCGCGACAGCGCCGCCGCGGTGCTCGGCCACGGCGCGGGCCACGCGGTCGGCGTGCGGCAGGCGTTCAAGGAACTGGGGTTCGACTCGCTGACCGCGGTGGAGCTGCGCAACCGGCTGAACACCGCGACCGGGCTGCGGCTGCCGTCCACGCTGGTGTTCGACCACCCCAACCCCGAGGCCCTGGCCGGTCTCCTGCGCGCCGAGCTCCTGCCGGAGGCCGCTCCACCGGCCGTGGAGGACGACCCGGAGTTCCGGTCGCTGCTCGCGTCGATCCCGATCGCCCGGCTGCGGGAGGCGGGCATCGTCGACGCCGTCCTGCGGATCACCGGGGACGTCGGGGACGACACGCCCGCCGACCTCATCGACGCCCTCGACGTCGCGGATCTCGTCCAGCGCGCCCTGCACGGCTCGAACTAGCGAAGCAGAGGACTTCATGACCACCTCGCCCGAACAGCTCGTCCAGGCCCTGCGCGCTGCCGTCAAGGAGAACGAGCGGCTGCGCCAGGAGGGCCGCCGCATCGCCGCCGCGTCCCGCGAACCCATCGCGATCGTCGGCATGGCGTGCCGCTTCCCCGGCGGGGTGGCCACGCCGGAGGACCTGTGGCGGCTGCTCGAGTCCGGTGGCGACGCGGTCTCGGGGTTCCCGACCGACCGCGGGTGGGACCTCGACGGCCTCTTCGACGCCGACCCCGACCAGCCGGGCAGGACCTACGTCAAGGAGGGCGGGTTCCTCACCGGGGCCGCCGACTTCGACGCGGGCTTCTTCGGGATCTCGCCGCGCGAGGCCCTGGCGATGGACCCGCAGCAGCGGCTGCTGCTGGAGGCGTCGTGGGAGGTGTTCGAACGCGCGGGCGTCGACCCCGGCTCCCTGCGCGGCAGCCGGACCGGTGTCTTCACCGGGCTGAGCGGGCAGGACTACGTGGCCGCGATGGCCGAAGTCCCCGACAGCGTCGAGGGACACCTGGTCACGGGCAACTCGGCCAGTGTCGCGTCCGGGCGCATCTCGTACTTCCTGGGCCTGGAAGGTCCCGCGGTCACGGTCGACACGGCGTGCTCGTCGTCGTTGGTGGCGCTGCACCTGGCCGTGCAGGCGTTGCGCAACGACGAGTGCTCGATGGCGCTCGCCGGCGGTGCGATGGTCATGTCCACCCCCGGCCTGTTCCTGGAGTTCAGCCGTCAGCGCGGACTGGCGAAGGACGGGCGCTGCAAGGCCTTCTCGTCCTCCGCCGACGGCATGGGCGCCGCGGAGGGCGTCGGCGTCCTGTTGCTGGAGCGCCTGTCCGAGGCCCGTCGCAAGGGCCACGAGGTTCTGGCTGTGGTGCGGGGTTCGGCGGTGAACCAGGACGGTGCGTCGAACGGCTTGACGGCGCCGAACGGCCCGTCGCAGCAACGGGTCATCCGCGAGGCGTTGCGGTCGGCGGGCCTGGCACCGTCCGATGTGGACGCGGTGGAAGCTCATGGCACCGGTACGTCGCTGGGTGATCCGATCGAGGCGCAGGCGTTGCTCGCGACCTATGGTCAGGATCGGGATCGGCCGTTGTGGTTGGGTTCGGTGAAGTCGAACATCGGGCACACGCAGGCTGCTGCGGGTGTGGCGGGTGTGATGAAGATGGTGCTGGCGATGCGCAATGGCGTGTTGCCGCGGACGTTGCACGTGGACGAGCCCACGGCTGAGGTCGACTGGTCGGCCGGTGCGGTGGAACTGCTGACCGAGGCACGGCCGTGGGACGCGGGGGAGCGGCCCCGGCGCGCGGGCGTGTCCTCGTTCGGGATGAGCGGCACCAACGTGCACGTGGTCCTGGAGGAAGCTCCCGAGGCCGATGCCGTCGTGGAGCCGTCCGCGGACCGTCCCGTGGTGCCCTGGGTGCTGTCGGCGCGCTCGCCGGGTGCTCTGCGGGACCTGGCGCACGGCCTCGCCGGCCACCTCGGCGACCGGCCGGGCCTGCGGCCGCTCGACGTGGCGGCGACGCTGGTCCGGTCGCGGTCGGAGTTCGCCTGCCGGGCCGTGGTCGTCGGGTCCGATGTGGACGGACTGCGCGAGCGGCTGGCCGCGGTCTCGGGCTCCGGCCCGCGCGTGGAGGGGCCCGGCGCCCGCACGGCGTTCGTCTTCCCCGGTCAGGGGTCGCAGTGGGTCGGCATGGCCGTCGAGCTGCTGGGGTCGTCCGCCGTCTTCGCGGAGCGGATGGCCGAGTGCGACCGGGTGCTGCGCGGCCTGACGGACTGGTCGTTGCTGGACGTGCTGGGCGACGCGGCCGCGCTGGAGCGGGTCGACGTCGTCCAGCCTGCGCTCTTCGCGGTGATGGTGTCGCTCGCCGAGGTGTGGCGCTCCACCGGGGTGAAGCCCGCCGCGGTGGTGGGGCACTCGCAGGGTGAGATCGCGGCTGCCTGTGTCGCGGGCGGGTTGTCGTTGGAGGACGCGGCACGGGTCGTGGTGCTGCGGTCGCGGTTGCTGGTCGGGCTGTCCGGCCTCGGTGGCATGGTGTCCGTCCCGCGGCCGGTCGCCGAGGTCCGGGACCTGGTTGCCCCGTGGGGTGAACGGATCTCGATCGCCGCCGTCAACGGGCCGTCGTCGGTCGTCGTGTCGGGGGAGGCCGCGGCGCTGGACGAGCTGATGGCCGAGTACGAGGGCCGTGGTGTTCGGGCTCGGCGCATTCCCGTCGACTACGCGTCGCATTCGCCGCAGGTGGACGTGATCCGTGACGAGCTCCTGACAGTGCTGGACGGGATTGTTCCGTTGTCGGCGGAGGTGCCGTTCTACTCGACGGTGGATGGCCGGTGGGTGGACACCCTGGAGTTGACGCCGGAGTACTGGTTCCGGAATTTGCGGGAGCCGGTGGGGCTGGAGTCCGCGGTGTTGGCGTTGGTGGGGGAGGGTTTCGGCGGTTTCGTCGAGGTGAGCGCTCACCCGGTGCTGACGCACGCCGTTGAGGAGATCGTGGAGTCCGGTGTCGTGGTCGGCACCCTGCGCCGCGATCACGGTGGCTGGGACCGGTTCCTGAAGTCGCTGGGCGAGGCCTGGACCGGTGGGGTGGACGTCGACTGGGAGTCGGTGGTGCCCGGCGGGAACCGCGTGCCGCTGCCCACGTACCCCTTCCAGCGCCAGCGCTTCTGGCTGGAGGCCGGGTCGTCGTCGGGTGACGTGACCTCGGTCGGCCTCGCCTCGACCGCGCACCCGCTGCTGGGTGCGGCGGTGGCGTTGGCGGGCGGCGACGGTGTGGTGCTGACGGGCCGGTTGTCGTTGCGCACCCATCCCTGGTTGGCGGACCACGCGGTGCGCGGTGCGGTGTTGTTGCCCGGTACCGCTTTCGTCGAACTGGCGGTGCGTGCGGGTGATGAGGTGGGGTGCGGCCGGGTCGACGAGCTGACCCTGCACGCGCCGCTCGTGCTGCCCGAACGAGCGGGCATCCGCCTGCAGGTCGCGGTGGGATCGTCGGACGAGGCCGGCCGCCGCTCGCTGCACGTGTACTCCCAGGACGACGAGGCACCGGACGCCCCGTGGCTCCTGCACGCCACCGGTGCCCTCGAACCCGCGTCCGCCGCGCGCTCCACCGACCTCGTGGTGTGGCCGCCGGCCGGGGCGGAGGCGGTGGATCTCGAGGACCTGTACGGCGACCTCGAACGGGCCGGCTACGGCTACGGGCCGTCGTTCCAGGGGCTGCGCGCCGTGTGGCGGCGCGGCGGTGAGGTGTTCGCCGAGGTCGGGCTGCCCGAGGAACTGGCGGGCGAGGCCGCGGCGTTCGGCGTGCACCCGGCGCTGCTGGACGCCTCCCTGCACGCGCTGGGCGTGGGCGGCCTGCTCGGCGCCGGCACCGCCATGCTCCCGTTCACCTGGAACGGCGTGACGCTGCACGCGGAAGGCGCGGCGGCGTTGCGCGTCCGGCTCGAAGCCGCGGGCTCCGGCGCGGTGTCCGTGCACGCGGCCGACGGCGCGGGCAACCCGGTGGTCGACGTCGGCTCGCTGGTGCTGCGGCCGGTGGACGCGGTGCCCGGTGAGGCGCGCCAGGACTCGCTCTTCCACGTCGAGTGGACCGCGCTGCCGGTCCCCGGTTCCGCGGCCGGGCACTCGTCCGAAGTGTTCGCGGTCACCTGCCCGCGGCTCCCGGTGCACGAGACCGTGGCGTGGGGCCTCGGCGTGGTCCGCGACTGGCTCGCGGACGACAGCCGCTCCGGCACCCGCCTGGTCGTGGTGACCCGGGGCGCGGTGGACACGGCGTCACCGGATCCGGCGCAGGCCGCGGTGTGGGGCCTGATGCGGTCGGTGCGCGTGGAGAACCCGGACCGCGTCGTCCTGGTCGACGCGGACGACCCGGACCTGGTGCCGGCCGCGGTGGCCACCGGCGAACCCGAGGTCGCCGTGCGGGGCGGCGAGTTCCGCGTGCCGCGGTTGCAGCGGGCCTCCGGCGACCTCGCGCCGTCCGGGTCCTGGCGGGTGGACCACGACGGGAGCGGCACCCTCGCCGGACTCCGCGTCGTCGGGGTCCCCGAGCGCCGGCCGGGGGCCGGCGAGGTGCTGGTGGAGGTGCGCGCGGCGGGCCTGAACTTCCGGGACGTGCTGCTGGCGCTGGGGATGTACCCCGGCGAGGCGCCGCTGGGCGGTGAGGGCGCCGGGGTCGTCGTGGCCGTCGGGCCCGACGTCCGGGAGTTCGCGCCTGGTGACCGGGTGATGGGCCTGTTCTCCGGTGGACTCGCCTCGTCGGTGGTCGTGGACCGGCGGCTGGTCGTCGGCGTGCCGGACGGGTGGAGCTTCATCGAGGCCGCGTCCGTTCCGACCGTCTTCTGCACGGCGATGTACGCGTTGCGGGACTTGGCCGGTCTGTCGGCCGGTGAGTCGGTGCTGGTGCACGCCGCCGCCGGTGGCGTCGGTATGGCCGCGGTGCAGCTGGCGCACGCGTGGGGTGCCGAGGTGTACGGCACCGCCAGCGCGAGCAAACAGCACGCCGTCGTGGCGTTGGGTGTGGCCGAGGATCATGTTGCCTCGTCACGGGATCTGGGTTTCGCCGAGAAGTTCGGTCAGGTCGACGTGGTGCTGAACTCGCTGGCCGGTGAGTTCGTGGACGCGTCGCTGGGGTTGTTGCGGCCCGGTGGCCGGTTCATCGAGATGGGCAAGACCGACATTCGCGAGGCGACGGGTGTCCGGTACCGGGCGTTCGACCTCGCGGAAGCGGGGGTGGACCGGATCGGCGAGATGCTGCGCGAACTGGTCGAGCTGTTCGGTCGCGGTGTGCTGCATCGGCTTCCCGTTACCGCGTGGGACGTTCGCGACGTGTCCGGTGCCCTGCGGTTCATGAGCCAGGCACGGCACATCGGCAAGGTCGTCGTCACCATGCCCAGGGCACTGGACCCGGACGGCACGGTGCTGATCACCGGGGGCACCGGCGTGCTCGGCGGGCTGGTCGCGAAGCGCCTGGTCACCGGGCACGGTGTGCGGAACCTGGTGCTGCTGAGCCGAAGCGGCCCGGACGCACCGGCGGCGAAGGCCCTGGTCGACGAGCTCACCGCGCTCGGCGCGCGGGCCGCCGTCGTCGCCTGCGATGCCGCCGACCGGGAGGCGCTGCGGGAGGTGCTCGGCGCGATCCCGGCCGAGCACCCGCTGACCGGCGTCGTGCACGCGGCGGGCGTGGTGGCCGACGGCCTCGCGCAGTCGTTGACGGCCGAGCAGGTGGACCGGGTGCTGCGCGCCAAGGCCGACGCCGCCGTCCACCTCGACGAGCTGACCGGCGACCTCGCCGCGTTCGTCCTGTTCTCGTCGGCCGCGGGCGTGTTCGGCGGTGGCGGGCAGGCCAACTACGCCGCCGCCAACGCCTTCCTCGACGCGCTGGCCGTGCGCCGGCGGCAGCGGGGACGGGCGGCGACCTCCCTGGCCTGGGGCCTGTGGGAGCAGCGTTCCGGCCTCACCGCGCACCTCGGCGACGGCGACGTGGCCCGCATGGCCCTCGGTGGCGCGGTCGCGCTCGGCACGGCCGAGGGGCTGGAGCTGTTCGACGCCGGGCTGCGGTCCGGCCGGCCCGCCCTGGTCACGGCGAAGCTCGACCTGGCGGCGTTCCGCGCCGCCCCGCCGCACCTGTTCCGCGGCCTGGTCCGGCCGCGCGTCCAGCGCGCCGTCGCCGCCGCGGGCGCGGGCTCCTCGCTCGCCGACCGCCTGCACCGCCTCGCCACCGCGGACCGCCTGCCGGTGCTGCTGGAGCTGGTGCGGACGCAGGCCGCCGCCGTCCTCGGGCACGTCAACGCCGACGAGGTCGACTCCGCGCGGGCGTTCAAGGAGCTCGGCTTCGACTCGCTCACCGCGGTCGAGCTGCGCAACCGGCTGAACACCGCCACGGGACTGCGGCTGCCGTCCACGCTGGTGTTCGACCACCCCAGCACGACCGCGCTGGCCGCGCACCTGCTGGCCGAACTCGTCGGCGAGAGCGCGGTCCAGGACGCGCCCCCGCCGGTCACCGGTCCCGTCGACGACGACCCCGTGGTGATCGTCGGCATGGCGTGCCGCTTCCCCGGTGGCGTCGCCTCACCGGAGGACCTGTGGCGGCTGCTCGCGTCCGACGGTGACGCGGTGTCGGAGTTCCCGGCTGACCGCGGCTGGGACGTGGACGGGCTCTACGACCCGGACCCCGACCGGTCCGGCACCTCGTACGTGCGGGAGGGCGGCTTCCTGACGGGCGCGGCGGACTTCGACGCGGAGTTCTTCGGCATCTCGCCGCGCGAGGCCGTCGCGATGGACCCGCAGCAGCGCCTGCTGCTCGAGGTGTCCTGGGAGGTGCTGGAACGCGCCGGGATCGACCCGGCTTCGCTGCGCGGCAGCAGGACCGGTGTGTTCGCCGGTCTGGCCGGCCACGACTACGCCCAGTACTCCAGCACGCCGAAGTCCGCCGAGGGACACCTCGTCACCGGCAACGCGGCCAGCGTCGTCTCCGGTCGCGTCTCCTACTCGCTGGGGCTCGAAGGCCCGTCGCTGACGGTGGACACGGCGTGTTCGTCGTCGTTGGTGGCGTTGCACCTGGCGGCGCAGGCGTTGCGCAACGGCGAGTGCTCGCTCGCGCTCGCGGGCGGCGTGACGATCATGACGACCCCGAACTTCTTCGTCGAGTTCAGCCGCCAGCGCGGACTGGCGAAGGACGGGCGCTGCAAGGCCTTCTCCTCCTCGGCCGACGGCATGGGCGCCTCCGAGGGCGCCGGGGTGCTGCTGCTGGAACGCCTCTCCGACGCCCGGCGCAACGGCCACCGGGTGCTCGCCGTGGTGAAGGGCTCGGCGGTCAACCAGGACGGGGCGTCCAACGGCCTGTCCGCGCCCAACGGTCCCTCCCAGCAACGGGTCATCCGCGAGGCGCTGCGCGTCGCGGGCGTCACCGCCGCCGACGTCGACGCCGTGGAGGCGCACGGCACCGGCACCCCGCTCGGCGACCCGATCGAGGCACAGGCGTTGATCGCCACCTACGGGCGCGACCGGGACCGGCCGTTGTGGCTGGGGTCGGTGAAGTCGAACATCGGGCACACGCAGGCTGCGGCTGGTGTGGCGGGTGTGATGAAGATGGTGCTGGCCATGCGGAACGGCGTGCTGCCGCGCACCCTGCACGTGGACGAGCCGTCGCCGGAGATCGACTGGTCGGCCGGCGCCGTCGAACTGCTGACCGAGCCGCGGCCGTGGGAGGCGGGGGAGAACCCGCGCCGCGCGGGCGTGTCCGCGTTCGGCATCTCCGGCACCAACGTGCACGTGGTCCTGGAAGAACCCGAGCCCGTCGAGGCTCCGGTGACCGCGGACGACGACGTCGTGGTGCCGTGGGTGTTGTCGGCCCGGTCGGCCGAGGCGCTGGTGGCCCAGGCGGAACGGCTGGCGTCGCACGTCGGTGGCCTGCGCCCGGTGGACGTGGCGTCGTCGTTGGTGGAGTCGCGGTCGGTGTTCGGGTGTCGGGCTGTGGTGGTCGGGTCCGATGTGGATGGTTTTTCGGCTGGTTTGCGTTCGGTGGAGCCGGTTGTTGCGGCTTCGGTGTCGCGTGTTGCTTTTGTGTTTCCTGGTCAGGGTTCGCAGTGGGTCGGTATGGCTGCGGAGTTGCTGGGGTCGTCGTCGGTGTTCGCGGAGCGGATGGCCGAGTGTGATCGGGTGCTGCGCGGCCTGACGGACTGGTCTTTGTTGGATGTCTTGAGCGATCCGGTCGCGTTGGAGCGGGTTGACGTCGTTCAGCCGGTGTTGTTCGCGGTGATGGTGTCGCTCGCTGAGGTGTGGCGGTCTGTTGGTGTAAAGCCGGCGGCTGTCGTCGGCCATTCGCAGGGTGAGATCGCGGCCGCGTGCGTGGCCGGTGGGTTGTCGTTGGAGGACGCGGCACGGGTCGTGGTGCTGCGGTCTCGTTTGCTGGTGGGGCTGTCGGGTCTGGGCGGGATGGTGTCGGTCTCCCGTCCTGTCGCCGAGGTCCGGGACCTGGTCGGGCCTTGGGGCGAGCGGATCTCGATCGCGGCGGTGAACGGGCCGTCGTCGGTGGTCGTGTCGGGGGAGGCCGGGGCGCTGGACGAGTTGATGGCCGTGTGTGAGGGCCGTGGTGTTCGGGCTCGGCGTGTTCCCGTTGACTACGCGTCGCATTCGCCGCAGGTGGATGTGATTCGTGATGAGTTGCTGAGGGTGTTGGACGGGATTGTTCCGTTGTCGGCGGAGGTGCTGTTCTACTCGACGGTGGATGGCCGGTGGTTGGACACCCTGGAGTTGACGCCGGAGTACTGGTTCCGGAATTTGCGGGAGCCGGTGGGGCTGGAGTCCGCGGTGTCGGCGTTGGTGGGGGAGGGTTTCGGCGGTTTCGTCGAGGTGAGTGCTCATCCGGTGCTGACGCACGCGGTCGAGGAGATCGTGGAGTCCGGTGTCGTGGTGGGCACGTTGCGCCGCGACGACGGTGGCTGGGACCGGTTCCTCAGCTCGATGGGCGCGGCCTGGGCCGGGGGGATCGGTGTGGACTGGCGGTCCGTGGTCCCCGGCGGGCACCAGGTCGACCTGCCCACGTACCCCTTCCAGCGGCAGCGGTTCTGGCTGGAGGCCGACGGCTCGTCGAGCGACGTGGCGTCGGTCGGGCTCGCGTCGACCGCGCACCCGTTGCTGGGTGCGGCGGTGGCGTTGGCCGGTGGCGACGGCGTGGTGCTGACCGGGCGGTTGTCGTTGCGGACGCATCCGTGGCTGGCGGACCACGCGGTGCGCGGGACGGTGTTGTTGCCCGGCACGGCTTTCGTCGAGCTGGCGGTGCGCGCGGGTGACGAGGTGGGGTGTGGCCGGGTCGACGAACTGACCCTGCACGCGCCGCTCGTGCTGCCGGACCGCGGCGGAATCCGTCTGCAGGTCACCGCCGGTGCACCGGACTCGGCCGGACGCCGGACGCTGCACGTGCACTCCCAGCACGAGGACGACGAGGTGTGGACGCTGCACGCCTCCGGTGCGCTGGCGCCCGCCGAGGGCAGCCCGGCCTTCGACTTCGTGCAGTGGCCGCCCGCCCAGGTGGAACCCCTCGACCTGGACGGGCTCTACGACCGGCTGGAGACGGCCGGGTTCGGCTACGGGCCGTCGTTCCGCGGTCTGCGGGCCGCGTGGCGGCGCGGCGACGAGGTGTTCGCCGAGGTCCTGCCCGCCGACGGCGTCACGGGCGGGTTCGCCCTGCACCCGGCGCTGCTGGACGCCTCCCTGCACGCGCTGGGAGTGGGCGGCCTGCTCGGCACGGACACCGCGGTGCTCCCGTTCACCTGGAACGGCGTGACCCTGCACGCCGAGAGCGCGACCACCCTGCGCGTGCGGCTCGTCCGCGCCGGGGCAGACGCGGTGTCGGTGCAGGCGGCGGACGGCACGGGCGCCCCGGTGGTGACCGTGGACTCCCTGGTGCTGCGGGCGGTGCAGGACACCACACCGGACGTGGTGCGCGACTCGCTGTTCGGCGTCGAGTGGTCGCCGCTGGCGCTGGACGGCATCGAGGTGCCGGAGCTGGTGTGGGTGACCGCCGGCGAGGTGACCGACCGGGTCCCCGACGTCGTCGAGCTCCGCTGCCCGCCGCGCTCCGGCACCGACACCGCCGCCGCGGTGCGGACGGTGCTCGCGGACGTGCTGGAGTCGGTGCGGCGGTGGCTGTCCGACGACGGTCTCGCCGGAGCACGGCTCGTGCTGGTGACCGAAGGCGCGCTCGACGACCCGGTCCAGGCATCGGTGTGGGGCCTGCTGCGCAGCGCCGCCGCCGAGAACCCCGGCCGGATCGTGCTCGTGGACAGCGACGGGACCGTGCCCCTGGCCCGGGCGGTGGCGTCCGGGGAACCGGAGCTGCTGGTGCGCGCAGGCGAGGTGCTGGTGCCCCGCCTGGTCCGCGCCGCCGCCCCCGGCCTCGTGCTGCCGGACGGCGACTGGCGGGTCGTCGCGGACGGCAGCGGCTCGCTCGACGGCCTCCGCGCCGTCGGGGTCCCGTCGCCCGAACTCGCGCCGGGTGAGGTGCGGATCGGCGTGCGGGCGGTGGGGCTGAACTTCCGGGACGTGCTGCTGTCGCTGGGGATGTACCCCGGTGAGGCGGAGCTCGGCGGTGAATGCTCGGGCGTGGTCACGGCCGTGGGCGCCGGCGTGACGGACCTCGTCCCGGGCGACCGGGTGATGGGTCTGGTCACCGGCGGCCTGGGGTCGGCCGTGGTGGTGGACCGGCGGTTGGTGGTCGGTGTGCCGGACGGGTGGTCGTTCGCCGAGGCCGCGTCGGTTCCGGCGGTGTTCTGCACGGCGATGTACGCGTTGCGGGATCTGGCGGGGTTGTCGGCCGGTGAGTCGGTGCTGGTGCACGCTGCCGCCGGTGGCGTCGGTATGGCCGCGGTGCAGTTGGCGCACGCGTGGGGTGCTGAGGTGTACGGCACGGCGAGTGCTACCAAGCAGCATGCGGTGGTGGCGTTGGGTGTGGCCGAGGATCATGTTTCCTCGTCACGGGATCTGGGTTTCGCCGAGAAGTTCGGTCAGGTCGACGTGGTGCTGAACTCGCTCGCCGGTGAGTTCGTGGACGCGTCGCTGGAGCTGTTGCGGCCCGGTGGCCGGTTCATCGAGATGGGCAAGACCGACGTCCGCGAGGCGACGGGTGTCCGGTACCGGGCGTTCGACCTCGCCGAGGCCGGACCGGACCGGATCGCGGCCATGCTGCGGGAAGTGGTCGACCTCCTCGAAAGCGGTTCGCTGACCCGACTTCCGGTCACCGCCAGGGACGTCCGCGACGTGTCGGGCGCCCTGCGGTTCATGAGCCAGGCCCGGCACATCGGCAAGGTCGTGCTGACCGTGCCCCGGTCACTGGACCCGGACGGCACGGTGCTCGTCACCGGTGGCACCGGAGGACTGGGCGCACTGGTCGCCGAGCACCTCGTCGCCGAGCACGGCGTCCGGAACCTGGTGCTGCTCAGCCGGAGCGGCCGGGACGCGCCGGGAGCCACGGCCCTCGCCGACAGCCTGACCGCGCACGTCACGATCGTCGCGTGCGACGCCGCCGACCGGGCCGCGCTGCACCGCGTCCTGGCCGCGATCCCCGCGGAGCACCCGCTGACCGCCGTCGTGCACGCGGCGGGCGTGGTGGACGACGGCGTGGTCCAGTCCCTGACCGGCGAGCAGTTCGACCGCGTCCTGCGGGCGAAGGTCGACGCCGCCGTGAACCTGCACGAGCTGACCGGCGACCTCGCCGCGTTCGTGCTCTTCTCCTCCGCCTCCGGCGTCTTCGGCGGAGCCGGGCAGGCCAACTACGCCGCCGCCAACGCCTTCCTCGACACGCTGGCCGCGCGCAGGCGGGCAGCCGGCCTGCCCGCGACGTCGCTCGCGTGGGGGCTCTGGCAGCAGCGCACCGGACTCACCGCGCACCTCGGTGAGGGCGACGTCGCGCGGATGGCCAGGGGTGGTGCCGACGCCCTGACGAACGAGGAGGGGCTGGCGCTGTTCGACGCCGCCCTGCGCGCCGCAACCGCGCGGCTGGTGCCGATGCGCCTCGACCTCGCCGGAATCCGGGCGCGCGGCGAGACCCACGGCGTGCCGCACCTGTTCCGGTCGCTGGTGCGGCCGCGGACCCGCCGGGCGGTCGCGGGCGGCGGGACCGCCGCGTCGCTGGGCGACCGGCTCGCCGGGCTGCCCTCGGCCGCGCGGGACAAGGCGCTGCTCGACCTCGTCCGCACCGGTGCCGCCGCGGTGCTGGGCCACGGCGACGCCGGCACCGTTGAGGAGAAGCGGGCGTTCAAGGAGCTCGGGTTCGACTCGCTGACCTCCGTCGAGCTGCGCAACCGGCTCGCCACGGCGACCGGGCTGCGGCTGCCGTCCACGCTGGTGTTCGACCACCCGACCCCCGCCGCCCTCGTCCGGTACCTCTCGGGCGAGCTGTTCGGCGCCGAGCAGGACACCGCCGAGGTCGCCGGCCGCGCGACGGCCACCGACGACGACCTGATCGCCGTGGTCGGCATGAGCTGCCGGCTGCCCGGCGGCGTCGACACGCCGGACGACCTGTGGCGGCTGCTGCTCGCCGAGGACGACGCCGTGTCGGAGTTCCCGGACGACCGCGGCTGGGACGTCGAGCGCGTCTACCACCCCGACCCCGCGCACACCGGCACGAGCTACACCCGGTCCGGCAACTTCCTGCGCGGTGTCGCCGACTTCGACGCCGGGTTCTTCGGGATCTCGCCGCGCGAGGCCGTCGCGATCGACCCGCAGCAGCGGCTGGTGCTGGAGGCGTCCTGGGAGGCGCTGGAGAGCGCGGGCATCGACCCCGCGTCCCTGCACGGCAGCCGCACCGGCGTGTTCACCGGTTCGACCGGGCAGGACTACACGATGTCGCTCGGGACGGTTCCCGAAGGCCTCGAAGGGCACCTCATGACCGGCAACGCGGGCAGCGTCGTCTCCGGTCGCGTCTCCTACTCGCTGGGCCTGGAAGGCCCGTCGCTCACGGTGGACACGGCGTGTTCGTCGTCGTTGGTGGCGTTGCACCTGGCGGCTCAGGCATTGCGCAACGGCGAGTGCTCGCTCGCGCTCGCCGGTGGCGTGACGGTCATGAGCACCCCGAACTTCTTCGTCGAGTTCAGCCGCCAGCGCGGCCTCTCGGCCGACGGGCGCTGCAAGGCGTTCTCCGCCTCGGCGGACGGCATGGGCGCGGCCGAAGGCGTCGGAATCCTAGTTCTGGAACGGCTTTCGGACGCGCGCCGCAACGGTCACGAGGTTCTGGCGGTGGTGCGGGGTTCGGCGGTGAACCAGGACGGCGCGTCGAACGGCTTGACGGCGCCGAACGGCCCGTCGCAGCAACGGGTCATCCGCGAGGCGCTGAGGTCGGCTGGGCTGACACCGTCCGATGTGGACGCTGTCGAGGCGCACGGCACCGGTACCTCACTGGGTGACCCGATCGAGGCGCAAGCCTTGATCGCCACCTACGGGCAGGACCGCGACCGTCCGTTGTGGCTGGGGTCGGTGAAGTCCAACATCGGGCACACCCAGGCTGCCGCCGGTGTCGCGGGCGTGCTGAAGATGGTGCTGGCCATGCGCAACGGCACGCTGCCGCGCACCCTGCACGTCGACGAGCCCACTCCCGAGGTCGACTGGTCGGCCGGTGCCGTGGAACTGCTGACCGAGGCCCGCCCCTGGGACGCGGCGGAACGACCGCGCCGCGCGGGCATCTCGTCGTTCGGCATCTCCGGCACCAACGCGCACGTCATCCTCGAGGAGGCCCCGCGCGGTCCCGCGCCGGCGGAGTCCGAAGTGGATGAACGACCGCTGCCGCTGGTCCTGTCGGCGAAGTCGGACGACGCCCTGCTGGACCAGGCCGCCCGGCTGCACGCCCACCTGGAAGCCCACCCGGACCTCCGCGTCCGCGACCTCGGCTGGTCGCTGGCCACCGGCCGATCCGCGTTCGCGCACCGCGCCACCGTCGTCGCGGCGAACCGCGACCAGGCGCTGGCCGGCCTCGCGGCGGTCGCGGGAGGCGAGCGGGCCGCCGAACCGGGCGGGCTCGCGTTCCTGTTCACCGGCCAGGGGTCGCACCGCGCCGGCATGGGCGCGGGACTGCGCGCCGCCCACCCCGTGTTCGCCGAGGCGTTCGACGCGGTGGCGGCCGAGGTCGACCGGCACCTGGACCGGCCGCTGAGCGAGGTCGTCGCCACCGGAGACCTGCTCGACCGGACCGACTACGCCCAGCCCGCCCTGTTCGCGCTGGAGGTGGCGCTGTTCCGGCTGCTCGAGTCGCTGGGCGCGCGGCCGGGCCACGTCGCCGGGCACTCCGTCGGCGAGATCGCCGCCGCGCACGTCGCGGGCGTGCTGTCCCTGGCCGACGCCGCCACCCTGGTCACCGCGCGCGGCCGGCTCATGCAGACCTTGCCGCGCGGCGCGATGCTCGCGGTCGAGGCCTCCGAGCACGAGGTGCTGCCGGACCTGGTCCACCTGGCCGGGCGGGTGTCCCTCGCCGCGGTCAACGGGCCGCTCGCCACCGTCGTCGCGGGCGACGAGGACGCGCTGGACGAGCTCGCGGGCCGCTGGCGGGACCGGGGGCGCAGGACCAAGCGGCTCCCGGTCGACCGGGCGTTCCACTCGCCGCACGTCGACCGGGTGCTGGACGAGTTCCGCGCGGTCGTGTCATCGCTGAGCCCGCGGCTCCCGGCGATCCCGGTCGTCTCGGCCGTGACGGGCGAGCCGCTGACCGACGCCGAGGCCCTCTCACCCGAGTACTGGGTGCGCCACGCCCGGGACGCCGTGCGCTTCCTGGACGCCGTCCGCACGCTGGAGTCCCTCGGCACCACCACGTTCCTGGAACTGGGAGCGGACGCCGTGCTCACCGCGGCGGGCCGCGACTGCGCGACCGGCGACGCGGAGTTCGTGCCGCTGCTGCGCGCCAACCGGCCCGAAGCCGACACCGCCGCCGCGGCACTGGGAGCCCTGCACACCAGGGGGGTCGCGCTGGACTGGGCGGCCGTGTTCCCCGGCGCGCGGACGGTGCCCCTGCCCACCTACCCGTTCCGCCACCGCCGCTACTGGCTCGACACCGCGGGCACCGTCGCGGGCGGCGCGGCGGCGGCGCTCGGCGTCACCCCGTCCGGGCACCCGCTGCTCGGCGCGGTCGTGGAGCTCGCCGACGGCGGCGGCGTCGTCCTCACCGGGCTGCTGTCGGCCCGCACCCACCCGTGGCTCGCCGCCCACCGGGTGCACGGCACGCCCGTCGTCGCGACGGCCGTGCTCGCCGAACTGGCGCTGCGGGCGGGCGACGAGGCCGGCTGCGACCGGCTCGACTCGCTCACCGTCACCGCGCCGCTGGTGCTGCCCGGACGCGGCGTGCGGCTGCAGGTCACCGTCGGCCCGGACGACGACGGCCGCCGTGCCGTCGCGGTCGACGCCCGGGACGGCGACACCTGGACGCGGCACGCCACCGGCGTCCTCTCCGCGGACGCGGGCGAACTGCCCGCGGTCGCCGTGCCGCCCACCGGAGACCCGGTGGACGTCGGCGACCTGCTCTACCGCGCCGAGGAGGCCGGGCTGTCGGCGCAGGAGCCGTTCGGCGGCCTCCTCGCCGTGTGGCAGAGCGGCGACGAGGTCGTCGCGGACATCGCGCTGCCCGAGGACACCCCGGTGTCCGGCTTCGCGCTCCACCCGGCAATGCTGGAGACCGCCTGGCTCGCCGCGGGCGTGGACGCGCCGCTGCAGCCCGTCGCGTGGCGCGGCCTGGCGGTGTTCGCCTCCGGCGCCACCGCGGTCCGGGCCCGCGTCACCCCGGTGCGGAACGGCCACCGGGTGCTCCTCACCGACACCGCAGGTGCTCCGATCGCCACCGCGGAGGTGGAACTGGCCGAGGCCGACGTCGCCGCCGCGCCCGCGCGGGTGCGGCCGGTCCGCCGCACCACCCGGCAGGCCGTGACCGCGGCGGGCGGTGCCGAGCGGCTGCGCGCACTGGCGCCCGCCGAGCAGGCCGCCGAGGTCCGGCGGCTGGTCGACACCGCCCTGGCGACCGTGCTGGGCCTGGACGAGGCTCCCGACGACCGCGGGTTCCTGGAACAGGGCCTCACCTCGCTCGGCGCGTCCGAGCTGCGGCAGCGGCTCGGCACCGCGACCGGCGTGGCCCTCGAGCCGACCGCCGTGTTCGACCACCCCAGCGGACCGGCGCTGACCGCGCACGTCGTGGGTCTGCTCTCGGCCACCGCGACCGGCGGCCAGATCGGCGCGATGTACTGGGAGGCCTGCGCGGCGGGCCGGTTCCCCGAGGCGACCGCGCTGCTGGAGGCCGCGGCACGGCTGCGCGCGGAGTTCACCGCCGAGGACGGCCCGCGGCCGGCACCGGTCGAGCTCGCGCGGGGCTCCGGCACCGCCCTGGTGTGCTTCCCGTCGTTCAGCGCCGTCGCCGGGCCCCACGAGTACGTGCGGCTCGCCGCCCGCCTCGACGGGGCGCACGACGTCCTCGCCCTGCCGCACCCCGGTTACCTGCCGGGAGAACCCCTGCCGGCGGACCTGGCCGCGCTCGTCGAGGCGCACGCCCGCGCCGTGCGGGCCCGCACCGGGGACCGGCCGTTCGCGCTCGTCGGCCGGTCCGCGTCGGGCATGCTCGCCCACGCCGTCGCCGCCCGCCTGGAGGAGCTCGGCGTGCTGCCGACCGCCGTGGTGCTGGTGGACAGCTACTCGCCCGCCGTGATCCGGCGCAAGCCGTGGCTGGAGACGACGCTCACCGACGTGGTCGCGGGCCGGGAGAGCGGTGCGGCGCTGCGCAACGACACGAGGCTGCTCGCGATGGGCCGCTACCACCAGGTGTTCCGCGACTGGGACCCGCGGCCGCCGGCCGCACCGGTCCTGCTGGTGCGCGCGCTCGACCCGTACACGCCGGACCTGCCCGAGCGGCACCCCGACTGGCGGGCCGAGTGGGAGACGGCCACCGACGTGCTCGACACCCCCGGCTCGCACTTCACGTTGCTGGACGAGCACAGCGACGGCACGGCGTCCGCGCTGCACGACTGGCTGGACGCCCGCACGAGTCGTCCCCACCTAGACCGGGACTCCCGGTGAAAGGCGCGTCATGAGAATCATCGTGATCGGAGCAGGCGTCAGCGGGGTGCTGTCCGCGCACGCGCTCATCGCCGCCGGGCACGACGTCGAGGTCCACGAGAAGGCCCCGTCGTTGCGGGCGGGTGGCAACGGCGTCATGGTCTGGCACAACGGCACCGCGATCCTGCGGGACCTCGGCGTGGACACCGACGGCCTCGGCCGCCGCATCGACCGCATGGACGTGTGGTCCCACGACGGGCGCAGGCTGATGCGCACCGACATGGCGGCGCTGGCGCGGGAGTTCGGCTCGCCCGGCATCGGGATGCTGCGCGGCGCGCTCGTCCGGCGCGTCGCGGACCACCTGCCGCCCGGGACCGTCCACTTCGGACGCGAGCTGGTCGCGATCCGCCAGCCCGCGGGGGGCGGCGTGGAGGTGGAGTTCGCCGGCGGCGACCGGGTGCGCGCCGACGTCCTGCTGGGGGCGGACGGCTACCGCTCCGCCGTGCGCGACCACATGTTCGGCGACGACCCGCCCGCGCCGACCGGCCTGTCGTCGTGGCACGGCTCCACCAGCGCGCCCGTCGACCTGGGCGACGACCACGTGGCCCCCACCTACTACGGCAAGACGGGGCTGTTCACCCTGCACCCCGTCGGCGGCGGGGTGACGCACTGGGCGTTCGAGATGCCGTGGCGCGGCACGGTCCACGACCTCGGCCGCGCGCACCCCGACGCGGGGCAGCCCGGCACCCGGCTCGCCACGCTGCGCTCGGTGTTCGGCGGCTGGGCCGGACCCGTCCGCCAGGTCCTCGACGCCATCGACGACGCCGACATCCGGGTCGCACCGCACACCGTGCACCGGGTGCGCCCGCAGTGGGGCAGGGGAGCGGTCACCCTCGTCGGCGACTCCGCCCACGCGGTGCCGGCCCGCATCGGCATGGGCGTCAACCAGGCGCTGGAGGACGTGTGGGTGCTGGCGAAGGCGCTGAACGGCACGGGCGACCCGGCGGAGCTGCTGCGCGCGTACGAGAAGGTGCGCGTCCCGGTCACCCGCCGCGTCCGGTCCCGCGCCCGGATGATGAAGTTCGTCAACCCGGCGCTGCTGGCGCTGCGCGTGACCAAGGACGGCCTGGCGGGCACCTCGATGCTGCGGGCGAGCATCGTCAGCAGCAGCAGTTACCTCGG
Organism: Lentzea sp. NPDC060358; assembly: GCF_042725365.1. NCBI lineage: Bacteria > Bacillati > Actinomycetota > Actinomycetes > Pseudonocardiales > Pseudonocardiaceae > Lentzea > Lentzea sp. NPDC060358. The sequence continues at coordinate 22,356 of NZ_JBHXCW010000047.1, forward strand.
CGGCGATCGCGGCGGCCTCGCGCCGATAGGGGACTCGATAGGGGCTTGACCCGCCGGTGCACTGCGCTAGCGTCGGGTCGAATCAATTCTCCGAAATTCACCGAAGCTGAATGAGGACGGTCTGAACAATGGGTGTGTTCACCTACTGCACCACCTCCACGCGCCAGCCGGAACCGGAAGAGGCCGAGATCGAGATCGAGATCCGCACGCCCGGCGAGATCGCCGTCGGCGAGAAGATCAACATCGAGGTGGTGCTGCGGACGCTGCACCCGACGATCAAGGACCGGCCCGCCGGTGACATCCGCGGCGAGGTGACCGTCGTGATCGGCGGCGAGACCTCCACCGAGGTCGTGGCCGTCGGCCTGGTCAACCACAACTACGTGTTCGGCGGCCAGAACGTGCTGCTCACGGGCGGTCACGCCGAGTTCGTCGCCGACCGGCCCGGCACCTACACGTTCGCGCCGGGACCCATCTCGGTGATCACCTCCGACTACCCGCTGACGTCGCTGCCGAAGAACCCGCAGCCGGTCGACAGCAAGACCGAGGTCGTCTGAGACCGGACGGCCCCCTAAGTGCGCAGGGGGTCGTAGGGGTTGTTCGAGAAATGCCCCGTCCGGGGCATTTCTCATGTCCGCAGACCGTGCTGCGGTGAATTCCCGTGAGTCCCGACCGTGTGGCTGGAGGAAGTGGCGTGGTGCTTTTCCCGGAAGTGCGCGACGTGGCCGGGAGTGTGCGGCGCAATGCCGAACGCGGTCCGGACAGGCCCGCATTCGGTGACGCGGACCGCGTGCTTTCCTGGGGCGAGGTGGAGCAGCGCACCTCCCGCCTCGCGGGACACCTGGCGGGGCTCGGTGCCGGGCGCGGCGACCGCGTCGCGCTGGTGCTGGGCAACCGGGCGGAGACCGCGGAGGCCTACCTCGCGGTCACCAGGGCCGCCGCGGTCGGCGTCCCCGCCGACCCGCGGTCCACCGACGCCGAGCTCGGCCACCTGCTCGACGACAGCGGTGCGCGGGTCGTGTTCCTCGACGCCTCCGAGGCGCACCGGCTCGACCGCGTCCGGGCCGGCCGCGACCTGGTGGTCGTGGTCGTCGGCGACCACGACGGCACCGGTTTCGACGCCGTGCACGAGGTCCTCGCGACCACCGCCGCCCCGGCCCCGCGCGACGACCTCGGGCCGGACGAGATCGCCTGGCAGCTCTACACCTCCGGCACCACCGGCAAGCCCAAGGGCGTGCTCTCCACCCAGCGCACCTGCCTGTGGACCGTCGAGAACTGCTACATCGGCCTGCTCGGACTGTCCGAAGAGGACAGGCTGATGTGGCCGCTGCCGATGTTCCACAGCCTCTCCCACATCCTGTGCGTGCTCGGCACCACGACCGCGGGCGCGTCGGCCACGATCGCCGCGGGGTTCGACGCCGGCGAGATCGCCGCCGCCCTGCGCGACGGCACCCACACCGTGCTCGCGGGCGTGCCGACCATGTACCACCGCCTGCTCGCCACCGGCGTCACGACGTCGGGCACCGCGCCGAGGCTGTGCCTGTGCACCGGCGCCGTCGCGAGCGCCGAGCTGCGCGCGGACTTCGAACGCGCCCACGGCGTGCGGCTGGTCGACAGCTACGGCAGCACCGAGACCTGCGGCGCCATCACCACCGGCCGCCCGGACGACCTCGGCGGCGACGGCACGTGCGGCGCCCCGGTGCCGGGGCTGTCGGTCCGCCTGGTCGACCCCGACACCGGCCGGGACGGGCGGACCGGCGAGGTGTGGGTCAGCGGCCCCAGCCTGATGCTCGGCTACCACGGCCTGCCGGAGGAGACCGCGGCCGCGCTCGACGGCGGCTGGTACCGCACCGGCGACCTCGCCCGCGCCGACGAGCAGGGCCGCCTCACCGTCACCGGCCGCGTCAAGGACCTCGTCATCCGCGGCGGGGAGAACGTCAACCCCGGCGAGGTCGAGGAGGTCCTGCGCGGCGCTCCCGGTGTCGCCGACGTGGCCGTGGCCGGTCTGCCGCACGACGAGCTCGGCGAGGTCGTCGCCGCCTACGTGGTGCCCGACCCCGGCCGCGCGCCGGACCCCGCCGCCCTGCTCGCCCGGTGCCGGGAACGCCTGTCGCACTTCAAGGTCCCGGAGGAGCTGCACGAGATCGCGGCCGTGCCGCGCACGGCGTCGGGCAAGGTGCGCCGGCAGGAGCTGCGCACCACGCCGTCCCGCCTGCTGCGCACCGGCCCCGCCCGGCACGAGGCGGTGCGCCGGCTCGACTGGGTCCCGGTGGAGGTCCCGGCCGGCACGCCACCCGGCCACGTCGTGTTCACGCCACCGCCCGCCCACGGCCCGGCGGAGACCCGCGCGCTGGTGGACCGGGTCGAGGCCTACGTGCGCGACCGGCTCACCGGTCCGCTGCTGGTCGTCGTGACGCGCGGCGCGGTGGCGGCCGACGGCGAGGCGCCGGACCCGGCGGGGGCCGCGGTGTGGGGGTTGCTGCGGTGCGTGCAGGCCGCCCACCCGGGACGGCTCGTGCTGGCGGACCTCGCCGCTCGTGCCGGTGACGGGGAGCTCCTGGCCGGCGGTGGGTCGGGGTTGGTGGACGGCGGCGAGGTGTCGCCCGCCGCCGTGACGGGTGGTGGGCCGCAGGTCGCGCCGCGAGACGACCACGAGCTCCTGGCCGCCGCCCTGGCCGCCGGCGAACCGCAGTTCGCGCTGCGGGACGGGCGGGTGCTCGTCCCCCGGCTGGTCCGCACCTCGCCCGCGGGCGGCCCGGCCGCGGGCCCCGTCGCCGTCGTCGGCGAGGACGACGCGATCGCCCATCACCTGCGGGCCAGGCGCGCGGGTGAGGCGCTCACCACCGACCTGTCCGCCGCGGCCACCGTCGTGCACGTCGCCGGCGGCACCGACTTCGACGCGGCGTGGGACCTCTACCGCCAGATCCCGCGGGACGCGCTCCTCGTCGTGGTGGACTCCGCCGACGCCGTGCTCGGCACCCCTGGCGCCTCTGCCACGCCTGCCGCGCCCGCCACCGCCGCCGCCCCCGCCACCCCTGGCGCCTCTGCCGCCCCTGCCGCGCCCGCCACCGCCACCGCCACCCCTGGCGCCTCTGCCACCCCTGCCGCGCTCGGCACCCCCGCCGCCCCTGCCGCGTCCAGCACCTCCAGCACCTCCAGCACCTCCAGCACCTCCAGCACCTCCACCACCCCCGCCGCGCACCGCGAGGCCGCCGTCTCCGCCTTCCGCGCGGCGCTCGCCGCCGGCCGGGGCGGCGTCCACCTCGCCCAGGGACCACGACTGTCCGAACAGGACCGCGCCGACGCCCTCGACGCGGCGCTGTCGTCGGCGGACGCCCAGGTCGTCGTGCTGCGCCACGCTCCGGAGGGCCCGCAATCCGTGGTGCTGCGGCCCGTTCGGCACGGCGGGCTCGACGGCGTCGACCCCGCCGACCGGGAACGGGTGGTGCGGCGGATCGTCTCCGCCGAGGCCGCCGCCGTCCTCGGCCTGCGCCGCGGCGAGCACGTCGACGAGCACACCGCGTTCAAGGACCTCGGGCTCAGCTCCGCCACCGCCGTCGAGCTGCGCAACCGCGTCGCGGAGATCACCGGTGTGGCGTTGCCGCCCACCGCCGCGTTCGACCACCCCACCGCCGCCGCGCTCGCCGCGCGCGTGATCGCCCTGCTCGACGCCGTTCCCGATGCGCCGCAACGGGACGAGGGACCTGCCGTGGACGACGGCGACCCGATCGTCGTGGTCGGCATGAGCTGCCGGTACGGCGGGGGAGTGGGGTCGCCGGAGGACCTGTGGCGGCTGCTGGCCGAGGGGCGGGCCGCCATGTCGGAGTTCCCCGCCGACCGCGGCTGGGACCTGGACTCGCTCTACCACCCCGATCCCGACACCCCCGGCACCACCTACGCGCGGGCGGGCGGCTTCCTGCGGGAGGCCGCCGCGTTCGACGCCTCGTTCTTCGGCATCAACCCGCGCGAGGCGCTGGCGATGGACCCGCAGCAGCGGGTCCTGCTGGAGGTCGCGTGGGAGGCGTTCGAACGGGCGGGGATCGACCCGGAGTCGTTGCGCGGCACCGACACGGGTGTGTTCGCGGGCGCGATGTTCCACGACTACGGCGCCCGGCTCGACAGCGTGCCCGAGGACGTCGAGGGCTACCTGAGCACCGGCAGCGCGGGCAGCGTGCTGTCCGGCCGCATCGCCTACACCCTGGGCCTGGAGGGACCTGCCGTCACGGTCGACACGGCGTGCTCCTCGTCGCTGGTGGCGCTGCACCTGGCCGCGGCGGCGCTGCGGCGCGGCGAATGCGACCTGGCGGTGGCGGGCGGTGTCGCGGTGATGTCGACGCCGGAGCCGTTCGTCGACTTCAGCCGCCAGCGGGTGCTGGCCCCGGACGACCGGTGCAAGCCCTTCGCCGCGGGCGCCGACGGCACCGTGTGGGGTGAGGGCGCGGGTGTGCTGCTGGTGGAACGGCTGTCCGACGCGCGCCGCCGCGGTCACCGGGTCCTCGCCGTGCTGCGCGGCAGCGCGGTCAACCAGGACGGCGCGTCCAACGGGCTCACCGCCCCCAGCGGTCCCGCCCAGCAGCGGGTCATCCGGCGGGCGCTCACCGCCGCGGGCCTGGGACCGTCCGATGTGGACGCCGTCGAGGCGCACGGCACCGGTACCCCGCTGGGCGACCCCATCGAGGCGCAGGCGGTGTTCGCCACCTACGGCCGCGACCGCGCGGCCGCCCCGCTGCTGCTCGGCTCGGTCAAGGGCAACCTCGGCCACACGCAGTCCGCCGCGGGCGTCGCGGGCGTCATCAAGATGATCATGGCGATGCGCGCGGGCGTGCTGCCGGCGACCCTGCACACCGACGCCCCCACCCCGCACGTCGACTGGTCGCCCGGCACCGTCCGGCTGATCACCGAGACGACCCCGTGGCCGGAGGTCGACCGGCCCCGCCGCGCCGCCGTGTCGTCGTTCGGGGTCAGCGGCACCAACGCCCACGTCGTCCTCGAGCACTGGCAGGCCGACGAGCAGGCGCCCGCGCCGTCGGACGCCGTCGTGGCGTGGCCGGTCTCGGCCCACACCCCCAGCGCGCTGCGCGCCCAGGCCGAGGCGTTGCTGCGGCACGCCCGGACCGGGGAATCTTTGCGTCCCAACGACATCGGTCGCACCCTGCTCACGCGCGCCCACCTCCCGCACCGCGCGGTCGTCGTCGGAACGGACCGCGACGCGCTGCTGCGCGACCTGGAGACCATCGCCGCGGGAGAACCAGCAGACGGTGTCGCGCACGGCGTCGCCGGCCCCGACCGCCGGCCCGTCTTCGTCTTCCCCGGGCAGGGGTCGCAGTGGCACGGCATGGCGGTCGAGCTGCTGGCCACCTCCGAGGTGTTCCGCGAGAGCGTCCGCCGGTGCGACGCCGCGTTCGCCGAGTTCGTCGACTGGTCGGTGTCCGAGGTCCTGGCCGAGTCGGCCGACCTCACCCGGCTCGACGTGGTGCAGCCCGTGCTGTTCACCACGATGGTGTCGCTGGCCGAGGTGTGGAAGTCGCGGGGCGTGCTGCCCGCCGCGGTGGTCGGCCACAGCCAGGGCGAGATCGCGGCGGCCCACGTCGCGGGCGCCCTCTCGCTGCGTGACGCGGCACGGATCGTCGCGTTGCGCGGCAAGGCGTGGACGACCCTGACGACCGCGGGCGCGATGGCGTCCGTGCGGTTGCCGGAGGAGGAGGTGCAGCGACGCCTCGAACCGTGGAACGGCCGGTTGTCGGTCGCCGCCGTCAACGGTCCCGCGTCGGTCGCGGTGTCCGGTGACGCCGACGCCGTGGAGGAGCTCGTGCTCGGCCTGGAGGCGGAGGGCGTGCGCGTCCGGCGCATCCGCGGCGCGAACGGCGCGGGGCACTCCGCCCAGGTCGAGGTGCTGCGCGACCACCTGCTCGACGTCCTCGCGCCGGTGCGCCCGCTGCGCGGCGACGTGCCGTTCTACTCCACCGTCGCCGGCGGCCGGTTCGACACCACCGGGCTCGACACCGGCTACTGGTACCGCAACATGCGCGAGCCCGTCCGCTTCCACGCCGCGGTGGCGGCGCTGACCGAGGCGGGGCACGGCGCGTTCCTCGAGGTGAGTCCGCACCCGGTGCTGGGGCCCGCCGTGCAGGAGATCCTCGACGACGCCGGGTCCTCCGCCGCCGTGCTCGCCACCCTGCGCCGCGACCAGGGCGGCACCGCCCGTCTCCTGGCGGCCGCCGCGGAGGCGCACGTCGCGGGCCTGGCCGTCGACTGGGACGTCGTCGCACCACCCGGTGACGCGCACCTCGACCTGCCGACGTACGCGTTCCAGCACAAGGACTACTGGCTGCACTCCCCGCCCGCCGCGGGCGACGCCGCCGGTCTGGGGCTCACCGCCGCGGACCACCCGCTGCTCGGCGCCGCCGTCGACGTCGCCGACGACGGGTCCGTGCTGCTCACCGGCAGGCTCTCGACCCGCGACCACCCGTGGCTCGGCGCGGGTCCCGTGCCCGCCGCGGTGTTCGTCGAACTGGCCGTGCGCGCCGGCGACGAGGTCGGCTGCGACGTCGTCGCCGCGCTCACCGCCGAGGCACCGCTCGTGCTGTCCGGCACGGCGCAGCTGCAGGTCCGCGTCGGGCGCCCGGCCGACGGGCTCAGGACGTTCTCCGTGCACGCCCGCTCGGGTGAGGCGTCATGGACCCGGCACGTCGTGGGCGTGCTCGGCGGACCCGCGCCGCAGTGGCGTGCCGACGGGGCGTTCACCGACGTGGCGCTGCCGGACGGCCTCCAGGCCGACGGCTTCGGCCTGCACCCCGCCCTGCTCGACGCCGCGCTCCCCGGCCACGCCGCGTCCTGGACCGGTGTGCGGCTGCACGCGACCGGCGCGACCGCGCTGCGGGTGGCGCTGTCCGAGCACGACGGCACCACGTCGCTGGTCGCCCTCGACGCCGCGGGCGCCCCCGTGCTCACCGCGCAGGCCGTGCGGATCGAGGACGAGCCGACCGCGCCGGCGGTGACGGGCGACGGGCGGCTGCTGGTCACCCGGTGGACGCCGGTCCCGGCCGGCACGCCCTCCGGTGAGCTGGTGGTCGAGGACTTCCCGGCGTCGACCGGCGACCCGGCCGGCGCGGTCCGCGCCGCCACCCGCCGCCTGCTCGGCCTGGTGCAGCACTGGCTCGCCGAGGACCGCGACCCCTCGTCCCGCCTCGTCCTCACGACCACGGGTGCCGTCGTCACCGGTGTCGACGACCCGGACACCGACCCGATGGCCGCGGCGGTGTGGGGCTTCGCCAGGGCCGCGCAGTCCGAACACCCCGGCCGCGTCGTGCTCGTCGACACCGGGGGAGCCGCCGGACTCCAGGAACTCGCTGCCGCCGTCGCCACGGGTGAACCCCAGCTCGCCCTGCGCGGCGGCAGCCTCCTCGTCCCCCGGCTCGTCGCGCACGTCCCGTCCGCGACCGCCGGCGCGACGTTCAACTCCTCTGGCACCGTGCTCGTCACCGGCGGCACCGGCACGCTGGGCAGCGCTCTAGCCCGCCACCTCGTCACGGCCCACGGCGTGCGGCGGCTGCTCCTGCTGAGCCGGCAGGGCCCGGCCGCGCCCTCCGCCGACGCGCTGCGGGCCGATCTCACCGCGGCGGGCGCGCACGTCGACATCGTGGCGTGCGACGTCGCCGACCGCGCCGCGCTGGAGAGCGCGCTCGCCACCGTGCCCGCCGAGCACCCGCTGACCGGTGTCGTGCACACCGCGGGCGCCCTGGACGACGGCGTGGTCGAGTCGCTGACCCCCGGCCGGCTGGACGCGGTGCTGCGGGTCAAGGCCGACGCCGCGCTGCACCTGCACGAGCTCACCGCCGGGAACGACCTGTCGGCGTTCGTCCTCTACTCCTCGATCGCCGGGGTCCTCGGCACGGCGGGGCAGGCCAACTACGCCGCCGCCAACGCGTTCCTCGACGGCCTCGGCCACGTCCGGCGCGCGGCCGGGCTGCCCGCCCTCGTCCTGCAGTGGGGCCTGTGGGCCGAACGCAGCGGCATGGCGGGACACCTCGACGCCGCCCACCTCGGCCGGCTCGGCGACGGCGGCGTCGCCCCGCTGTCCACTGAGGACGGACTCGCCCTGTTCGACGCGGCCTGCGCCGCGGGCGAGACCGTCGTCGTGCCCGTGCGGCTCGACCTCGGCGTCCTGCGCGCCCAGCACGCCGCCGGAACGGCTCCGGTGCTGCTGCACGGCCTGCTCGGCACCCGCCGCCGCCGGGCCGTGGTGGCGGCGGACCCGGCCGACGACGGCCCGCCGCTCGTGCGACGCCTGCGCGGCCTCGCCCCCGCCGAGCAGCGGCGGGAACTGCTGGACGTGGTGCGCTCCAGCGCCGCCGCGGTGCTGGGCCACGCCTCGCCGGACGACATCGCGGTCCGCTCCGCCTTCCGGGAGCTGGGCTTCGACTCGCTGACCGCGGTGCAGCTGCGCAACCGGCTCGCCACGGCCACCGGCCTGCGGCTGCCCGCGACCCTCGTCTTCGACCACCCCTCGCCGGACGTGCTCGCGGCGCACCTGCTCGCCGAGCTCGTCGGCGGCGAACAGGAGCAGGTGCCGGTCGAGGTGGTGCAGCCGGACGACGACGACCCGGTCGTCATCGTGTCGATGAGCTGCCGCTTCCCCGGTGGCGTCCGCGATCCCGAGGCGCTGTGGCGGCTGCTGGAGGAGGAACGGGACGCCGTCGGCGAGTTCCCCGCCGACCGCGGCTGGGACCTGGACTCGCTCTACCACGCCGATCCCCGGCACTCCGGCACGACCTCGACCCGGCACGGCGCGTTCCTCTACGACGCGGCCGAGTTCGACCACGGGTTCTTCGGCATCTCCCCGCGCGAGGCCGTGGCGATGGACCCGCAGCAGCGGCTGCTGCTGGAGACCGCGTGGGAGGCGTTCGAACGCGCGGGCATCGACCCGGCCTCCCTGCGCGGCGACCGGGTCGGCGTGTTCGTCGGCAGCAACGGGCAGGACTACACGACCCTGCTCGACGGCGCCGCGCGCGGCGGCGAGGGCTACCTGATCACCGGCAGCGCGGTCAGCGTCATGTCCGGTCGCATCGCGTACTTCCTGGGCCTGGAGGGGCCCGCGGTCACGGTGGACACGGCGTGTTCGTCGTCGCTGGTCGCGCTGCACCTGGCGGCGCAGGCGCTGCGGTCCGGCGAGTGCACCTCCGCGCTGGTCGCGGGCGTGACCGTGCTGTCCACGCCGGGCGCGTTCATCGAGTTCAGCAGCCAGGGCGGGCTCGCCCCGGACGGGCGGTGCAAGGCGTTCGCCGCCACCGCCGACGGCACGGGCTGGGGCGAGGGCGTCGGCGTGCTGCTGGTCGAGCGGTTGTCCGACGCCCGCCGCAAGGGGCACGAGGTGCTCGCGGTCGTGCGGGGTTCGGCGGTGAACCAGGACGGCGCGTCGAACGGCCTGACGGCGCCGAACGGCCCGTCGCAGCAACGGGTCATCCGGCAGGCGCTGGCCGCCGCCGGACTCGCACCGTCCGAAGTGGACGCCGTCGAGGCGCACGGCACCGGCACGGTCCTGGGCGACCCGATCGAGGCGCAGGCGTTGCTCGCGACCTATGGTCAGGATCGGGATCGGCCGTTGTGGCTGGGTTCGGTGAAGTCGAACATCGGGCACACGCAGGCGGCTGCGGGTGTTGCTGGTGTGATGAAGATGGTGCTGGCGATGCGCAATGGCGTGTTGCCGCGGACGTTGCACGTGGACGAGCCCACGGCTGAGGTCGACTGGTCGGCCGGTGCGGTGGAACTGCTGACCGAGGCACGGCCGTGGGACGCGGGAGACCGGCCCCGGCGCGCGGGTGTCTCCTCGTTCGGCGTGTCGGGCACCAACGCGCACGTGGTCCTGGAACAGCCGGAACCGGTCGAGCTCCCCGAACCCGACCGCGGGCCCGCGCGACCGCTGCCGTGGGTGCTGTCGGCCGCGTCCGCCACCGCGCTGCGCGAGCAGGCCGCTCGTCTCGCCGCCCACGTCGATGCCGACGTCCCGGCCGCGGACGTCGCGCTGTCGCTCGCCACCACGCGCGCCGCCCTGCCGCACCGCGGCGTCGTCGTCGCCGAGACCACCGAGGAGGCGGTGCGGGGCCTGCTGGCCCTCGCCTCCGGGACCTCCGCCGCGAACGTCCGCACCGGACTGACCGCGGACGCGGGCGCCGTCGCCTTCCTGTTCTCCGGCCAGGGCAGCCAACGCCCCGGCATGGGCCGCGAGCTGCACGCGGCGTTCCCGGTGTTCGCCACCGCGTTCGACGAGGTGTGCGCGCACTTCGACGCGCACCTGGACCACCCGCTGCGCGAGGTGCTGTTCGCCGCGCAGGGCACGCCCGAAGCCGCGCTGCTCGACCTCACGTCGTTCACCCAGGCCGGGCTGTTCGCCGTGCAGGTCGCCCTGCACCGGCAGTTCGAGCACTGGGGCGTGCGCCCCGGCCACGTGGCCGGGCACTCCATCGGCGAGCTGTCCGCCGCGCACGTCGCGGGTGTGTGGTCGCTCGCCGACGCCACCAGGCTGGTCGCCGCCCGCGGCCGGCTCATGGAGGCGCTGCCCCCCACCGGCGCGATGGTGTCGATCAGGGCCGCCGAGGACGCCGTGCGCGAGACCCTGACCGACGGCGTGGTCGTCGCGGCGGTCAACGGCCCGGAGTCCACCGTGGTCTCCGGCGACGAGGCCGCCGTGACCGCCGTCGCCGCGCTCTGGGAGGAACGCGGCCACCGGACCACCCGGCTGCGCGTCCGGCACGCGTTCCACTCGCCGCACGTGGACGCGGTGCTGGACGAGTTCCGCGCGGTCGCCGCCGGCCTCACCGCCTCCCTCCCGGCCATCCCGCTGGTGTCCACGCTGACCGGTGGCCCGGTCGGCGAGGAGGTGCTGAACGCCCGCTACTGGGCCGACCACCTGCGCCACGCCGTCCGGTTCGGCGACGCGGTCACGACACTGCTCGACGCCGGTGCGCGCACGTTCGTGGAGATCGGTCCCGGTGCCTCGCTCACCGGCCTGGTCGCGAACCGGGCGCCGCAGGGCGTGGCCGCCGTGGCGGCCCAGCGCTCCGACCGGCCCGCCGCGGCCGCGCTCGTGAGCGCCCTGGCCGAACTGCACGTGCGCGGCGTCGAGTGGGATCACGACGCCGTGCTGCGGCCCGCCGCCACCACGGCGCTGCCCACCTACGCGTTCCAGCGCAGCCGGCACTGGTGGCCGGAGGTGCCGGTCGCGGCGGACCCGTTCTGGTCGGCCGTCGAACGCGCCGACACCGACGAGCTCGCCACCCTGCTCGGCGTCGGCGGCGACCGCGAGTCCCTGGACGCGCTGCTGCCCGCCCTGTCGCGCTGGCACGACACCCGCCGCGACGCCCCCGAGTGGAGCTACGCGATCACCTGGGCGCCGGTGCCCGAGCCGTCCGCGCCGCTGACCGGCCGCTGGGCCGTCGTCGCCCCGGCCGGGTGCGCCGACGTCGCCGCACAGGCCGTGCGGGCGCTCGAACGGCGTGGTGCCACGGCCGTCGTCGTGGCGGCGGGAGACCCGCTGCCGGACGTGGACGGCGTGCTGTCCCTCGCCGCGCTGGCCGAGGGCCCGCACCCGGAGCACCCGTCGGTGCCGCTGGGCCTCGTGCTCACCGCGGACCTCGTCCGGTCCGCGAACGCTCCCTTGTGGACGGTGACCCGCGAGGCCGCCACGACGCCCGAACAGGCGCAGGTGTGGGGTTTCGGCCGGGTCGCGGCGCTGGAGCACCCGCACCGGTGGGGCGGTCTGGTCGACCTGCCCGCCGACGCCGGCGACCGCGCCTGGGACCTGGTGGCCGCCGCGCTCACCGGCACGACCGGCGAGGACCAGCTCGCCGTGCGCGCCGACGGGCTCGCGGGCCGCAGGCTCACCCGCGCGCCCCGCACCGCCTCCGGCACCTGGGACCCCGAGGGCACGGCACTGGTCACCGGCGGCACGGGCGCTCTCGGCGCCCACGTCGCCCGCAGGCTGGCCGCCGACGGCGTGCGGCACCTGGTGCTGCTCAGCCGCAGCGGCCCGGACGCGCCCGGTGCGGCACAGCTGGTGGACGAGCTCGCCGGGCTCGGTGCCACCGCGACCGTCACCGCGTGCGACGTGACCGACCGCGACGCGCTCGCCGCCGTGCTGGACGCGATCCCCGATCTCACGACCGTCGTGCACACCGCCGGGGTGCTCGCCGACGGCGTCGTCGACTCCCTCGACGCCGCCGCGTTCGCCCGCGTCCTGCCCGTCAAGGCCGACGCCGCCCGGTACCTGCACGAGCTGACCGCCGACCAGCCGCTGACCGCGTTCGTGCTGTTCTCGGCGTTCGCCGGAGCGGTGGGCGGCGCGGGACAGGGCAACTACGCCGCGGCCAACGCCCACCTCGACGCGCTCGCCGAGCACCGCAGGGCGCTCGGGCTGCCCGCCACCTCCCTCGCCTGGGGCGCCTGGGCGGGCTCCGGCATGGCCGACGACCCGGTGGTGGCCGAACGCCTGCGCCGCGACGGGGTCGGCGCGATGCGCCCCGACCTGGCCCTCGACGCGATGGTGCGAGCCGTCCGCGCCGGTACCGCCGTCACGGTGGTCACCGACGTCGACTGGGACCGGTTCGTCCCCGCGTTCACCGCCGTGCGCCGCAGCGCCCTGCTCGCCGGGTTCGCCGCCGAGCCGGAGCAGGCCGGGGACTCGGTGTGGGAACGCGTGCGGTCCGCCGCGCCGGCCGCGCGGCAGGGCCTGCTCGCCGACCTGGTGCGCACCGAGGCCGCCGCCGTCCTCGCGCTCGCCTCCGCCGCCGAGGTCGAACCGTGGAAACCGTTCCGCGACCTGGGTTTCGACTCGCTGACGTCGGTGGAGCTGCGGTCCCGGCTGGCCGCGGCCACCGGGCTGGCCCTGCCCGCGACCCTCGTGTTCGACCACCCGACGCCCGGCGACCTGGCGGCCCACCTGCTCGGCCTGGCACCGGGCCTCGCCTCGGCACCGGTCGTGGCCGACGCCGAGGTGGTGGCCGTCGACGACGACCCGATCGCCGTGGTGGCCATGAGCTGCCGGTTCCCCGGCGGCGTCACGTCACCGGAGGAGTTCTGGCAGCTGCTCGCCGAGGGCGGGGACGGTCTCGTGCCGTTCCCCGCCGACCGCGGCTGGGACCTGGCGGGCCTGTACGACCCGGAACCCGGCCTGCCCGGCCGCACCTACGTGAACACCGGGTCGTTCCTGCGGGACGCGGGGGAGTTCGACGCCGGGTTCTTCGGCATCTCCCCGCGCGAGGCGCTCGCGATGGACCCGCAGCAGCGCCAGTTCCTCGAGGTCTCCTGGGAGGCCGTCGAACGCGCGGGCATCGACCCCACCAGCCTGCGCGGCAGCCGGACCGGCGTGTTCGCGGGCACCAACGGCGGCCTGTACGCGGCACGGCTCGAGGCCGTCCCGGACGACGTCCAGGGCTACCTCGGCACCGGCAACTCCGCCAGCGTCGTCTCCGGCCGCGTCGCCTACACCTTCGGCCTGGAGGGGCCCGCGGTCACGGTCGACACGGCGTGTTCGTCGTCGCTGGTGGCGCTGCACCTGGCGGCGCAGGCGCTGCGCAACGGCGAGTGCTCGCTCGCCCTCGCCGGCGGCGTCACCGTCATGGCCTCGCCCGAGCCGTTCGTGGACTTCAGCCGTCAGCGCGGTCTCGCGCCCGACGGCCGGGTGAAGGCGTTCGCCGCCGGTGCCGACGGCACGGCGTGGGGCGAGGGCGTCGGCGTGCTCGTGCTGGAACGGTTGTCGGACGCGCGCCGCAACGGTCACGAGGTTCTGGCTGTGGTGCGGGGTTCGGCGGTGAACCAGGACGGCGCGTCGAACGGCCTGACCGCCCCGAACGGCCCGTCGCAGCAACGGGTCATCCGCGAGGCATTGCGTTCGGCGGGCCTCCAGCCGTCCGATGTGGACGCTGTCGAGGCGCACGGGACCGGTACCTCGCTGGGTGACCCGATCGAGGCGCAAGCCTTGATCGCCACCTACGGGCAGGACCGCGACCGGCCGCTCTGGCTGGGATCGGTGAAGTCCAACATCGGCCACACGCAGGCCGCCGCCGGTGTCGCCGGTGTCATCAAGATGGTGCTCGCCCTGCGGCACGGTGTGCTCCCGCCGACCTTGCACGTCGACCGCCCCACCGAGCACGTCGACTGGTCGGCGGGCGCGGTGGAGCTGCTGGACACGGCCCGGCCGTGGGACGTGCCGGACCGGCCGCGCCGGGCGGGTGTCTCCTCGTTCGGCATCTCCGGCACCAACGCCCACGTGATCCTCGAAGAGGCGGAGGCGGTGCCGCGGGAGACCACGCCCGCGATGTCCGGGCCGCTGCCGTGGGTGCTGTCGGCCAAGACCCCGGAAGCGTTGCGCGGTCAGGCACTCCGTCTCTCCACAGTGGAGGGTGAAGCGCCGGCCGTCGCGCGGTCGCTCGCGGTGGGCAGGGCGGTGTTCCCGCACCGCGCCGTGGTCGTCGCCGACGACCCGGACGGTCTGCGCGACGGACTCCGCGCATTGTCCGAAGACCGCGCGCACCCGTCGCTGGTCCGCGGCGAGGCACGGCCGGGCGGACTGGCCGTGCTGTTCACCGGCCAGGGCGCGCAACGCGCCGGCGCCGGACGTGAGCTGCACGCCCGCTTCCCCGCGTTCGCCGAGGCGTTCGACCTGGTGTGCGAGCACCTGGACCCGCACCTCGACCGGCCGCTGCGGGAGATCGCGTTCGCCGAGCCGGGAAGTCCGGAGGCCGTCGAGCTCGACCGCACCGGATGGGCGCAGCCCGTGCTCTTCGCCGTCGAGGTGGCGCTGTTCCGGCTGGTCGAGTCGTGGGGGATCACCCCGGACCACGTGCTGGGGCACTCCATCGGCGCGCTGTCCGCCGCCCACGTGGCGGGCGTCCTGGCACTCGACGACGCCTGCGCGCTCGTCGCCGCCCGCGGCCGGCTCATGCAGGCCCTGCCGGAGGGCGGCGCCATGGTGTCGGTGCGCGCCACCGAGGACGAGGTCCGCGCCGCGATCGCCGAACTGGGCGCGGAGGTGTCCGTCGCCGCCGTCAACGGTCCCGCGTCGGTCGTGGTGTCCGGCGCGGAGGAGCCGGTGCTGGCACTGGCGGACCTCCTCGCCGGACGCGGCCGCCGCACCCGGCGGCTGCGGGTGAGCCACGCCTTCCACTCGGCGCTGATGGAGCCCGTGCTGGAGGACTTCGGCCTCGTCGCCGACCGCGTCCGCCACCACGAGCCGCTCATCGCCGTGACCTCGGACCTCACCGGTGGTCCCGTGACCGCCGGGGAGATGGCGTCGGACCGGTACTGGGCGCGGCACCTGCGCGCACCCGTCCGGTTCGCCGACGGCGTGCGCTCACTGCTCGACCGGGGCGTGACGACGTTCCTGGAGCTCGGCCCGGACGCCGTGCTCACCGCGGCGGTGGGCGCCTGCCTCGACGGCGAACCGGCCGTCGCGGTACCGGTGCTGCGCCGGGACGTGCCCGAGGTCCTCGCCGCCACGACGGCGGTGGCACGCCTGCACACCCGCGGCGTCCCGGTCGACTGGGCGCGCTTCCTGCCCACGGCCGGGCACGTGGACCTGCCGACCTACGCGTTCGAGCACGAGCACTACTGGCTCACCGGCGGCCGGCGCACCGGCGACCTCGGCGCCGCCGGTCTCTCCGGCGTCGACCACGCCGTCGCCGCCGCGTTCGTGCGGCTGGCGGGGGAGGACGGCGCGCTGCTGACCGGCACGCTCTCCGCCGCCGCGCAGCCGTGGCTGACCGGCCGCACGGTCCACGGCGTCGTGGCGGTCCCGTCGTCGCTGTGGGCGGAGCTGGCGCTGCGGGCGTGCGACGAGGTCGGCTGCGACGTCCTGGAGGACCTCGCGGTGACGGCGCCGCTGGTGCTGTCCGGCGACATCCCGGTGGCGCTGCAGGTCCGGGTGGGACCGGACGAGGACGGCCGGCGCACGGTCGGCCTCTCCGCCCGCACCGGCGACGACCCGTGGACCACCCTCGCCACTGGTGTCGCGACCCGGTCTTCCACCCCGGAGCCGCGGCCGGTGCCGTGGCAGCCGGTCGGAACCGGGGTGCCGCTGCCGTACGACGAGGCGACGGAGGTCCGCCACAGCACGGCGCTGCGCGGACTGCGGTCGGCATGGCGGGACGGCGACACCCTGTTCGCCGAGGTCGAACTGCCGCAGGACGTCCCCGTCGAGGGGTACGGCCTGCACCCGGCGCTCCTCGACGCCGCCACCCACGCCCTGACCGGCGGGCTGCCGGCGCGGTGGAGCGGCGTGCGGCTGTACGCGACCGGCGCCAGGGCCGTGCGCGTGACGGCCACGCCCGCGGCCGGAGGCGGCACCGACCTCCTGCTCACCGACCACGACGGCGCCGCGGTGGCGTCGGCGACCGTCGCGCTCGAACCCGTGGACCCCGGGAGCTACGCCGCACACCGCGACGCTGTCCGTGACTCCCTGTTCCGGCTCGACTGGCAGCCGCACCCGGTGGCGGGCCCGGCGTCCGCGACCGTCGTGACCGCCGAGACCACCGCCGACGTCGACAAGGTGGCGGCCGAGGTGCTCGCGGGCGGTCCGGTGCCGGACGCGCTGGTGATCCGCCCGGTGCCGTCGCACGACCTGCCGCTCGCCGAGGCCGCCAGGGCGACGACGACCGACGTGCTGGCGCTCGTGCGCTCCTGGCTCGGCCAGGACGCGCTGGCCGGCACCGCGCTGGTGGTGCTCACCAGGGGTGCGACGACGGGGGAGGACCCCGCCGCCGCCACCACGTGGGGCCTCGTGCGCAGCGCCCAGGCCGAACACCCCGGACGGCTCGTGCTGGTCGACCTGACCGGCGACGAGGACCCGGCCACCGCGGCGCAGGCGCTCGCCACCGGCGAACCGCAGCTCGCGCTGCGCGACGGGACCTGGCTCGTGCCGCGGCTCGTCCGGCACGCCCCCGCCGCGGCCGGGGACGACCGCGCGTGGAGCGGCACCGTCCTCGTCACCGGCGCGACCGGCGGCATCGGCGCCCTGCTCGCCCGCCACCTCGTCGTCCACCACGGCGTGCGCGACCTGCTGCTCGCGAACCGGCGCGGCCCGGCGGCACCCGGTGCGGCCGAGCTCGTGGCGGAGCTCACCGCGCTCGGCGCCCACGCCGACCTCGTGGCGTGCGACGTCACCGACCGCGACGCCGTGGCGGACCTGGTGCGGGGTCGCGAGATCACGGCCGTCGTCCACGTCGCCGGCGTCAACGACGACGCCGTCGTCACCTCGCTCACCGACGAGCAGGTGGACCGCGTCCTGCGGGCCAAGGCCGACGCGGCGGTCGCCCTGCACGAGCTGACCGGACCGGGGCTCGGCGCGTTCGTCCTCTACTCGTCGGCCTCCGGCGTCATCGGCGGGCCCGCGCAGGGCAACTACGCCGCGGCGAACGCGTTCCTCGACGCGCTGGCCCAGCACCGGCACGCCCGCGGCCTGCCCGCCACCTCGGTGGCGTGGGGGCTGTGGGCCGAGTCCGCGGGCATGGCCGGCCGGCTCGACGATGCCGACCTGCGGCGGATGGCCAGGAACGGGGTCGTGCCGCTGTCGGCCGCCGACGGCCTGGCGCTGTTCGACGCCGCCGTCGCCGACGACGCACCGGCATCGGTCGCCGTCGGGCTCGACGTGACCGCGCTGCGGGCGGACGGCCCGGCCGTGCTGCGCGGGCTCGCGCCGGCCCGCCGCCGGGTCGCCGCCGCGGGAGCCGGTGCGCCGGGTGCCGGTGCTGCCGGTGCCGCCGCCCCCGGCCGGTTCGCCGCCCTGGCGCTCGCCGACCGCGAACGGGAGCTACTCGGTGTGATCACCGGCCACCTGTGCGCCGTGCTCGGTCACGCCTCGGCGTCGGCCGTCCAGCCCGACCGCGGGTTCCTCGAGCTGGGCGTCGACTCGCTCACCGCCGTCGAGCTGCGCACCCGGCTGGCCGGCGAGACGGGGCTCGCACTGCCCAGCACCACCGTGTTCGACCACCCCACGCCCGCCGCGCTGGCCGCGCACCTGGCCGGGATGCTCGCCGGGGACGGGGCGCTCGCGGTGTTCGACCGGATCGGTCCCGCCCTCGCCGGCCTGGAACCCGGCCGCGAGCGCGACGAGGTCGCGGCCCGGCTGGCCGACCTGCTGGCCCGGTGGCGCGGCACGCCGCAGACGGCGGCGGCGCGGGCGGCGGAGGTGGACGTGGACGAGGTGCTGTCGTTCCTGGACGAGGAGTTCGGCGCGGTGTGAGACCGCGGGCGGCACGGGAC
>NZ_JBHXCW010000048.1:0-40100 GCF_042725365.1 Lentzea sp. NPDC060358
GTCGAGATTCGTCTCGACCGGCTTCTCCGTTTTTCCGGGTGTCCGCCCGGTTCGAGAGCCACGGCAGCGCGGTCGTCCGAGCCCTGCCGGCGCGGGAGTTCGCCCGCGGTGACGCACCCCTCACCCGAAGAGCGACCCGGCGCTTGACGCCGTTGGCTAATGGCATTAGCTTCTGCTTAACGCACATTAGCCAACGGAGTGGGACAGTGATGACGGAGTACCTGGAGCTCGCGGGTGGACGGATCGCGTACGACGTGGCGGGCGACGGGCCGCTGGTCGTGCTGGCACACGGCATGGGCGACAACCGGGAGGCGTTCGCCGAGGTGGCGGCACGGCTGGTCGAGGCCGGGTACCGGGTGGCGAACGCCGACCAGCGCGGCCACGGCGAGTCGAGTGCCGATTGGCCGTCGTACACGCGCACCGACGCGGCCGCCGACCTGCTCGCCCTGGTCCGGCACCTCGGCGGACCGGCCGTGCTGGTCGGCCACTCGTTCGCGGGCGGTGCCGCCACCATCGCGGCCGCGCAGGAGCCCGGGCTGGTCAGCGCCGTCGTGGAGGTCACGCCGTTCACCCGCGCGCAGAAGCCGGACCTCGGCGGTCTCCTCGCGAACGCCCGGTACCGCAGGGGAATGCTGCTGCTCATGGGCATGGGCCTGACCGGCAGCGTGGACAGGTGGACGCGCTACCTGGAGCACGCGGTGCCGGGGACCAGGCCGGCGGGCTTCGCCGCGCACCTCGACTCGCTCCGGGCGGACCTGGGCCGGCCGGGCCGGATGAAGGTCGTGCAGAAGATGGGGACGTCCTCGGCCGCCGACGCGGGCGCGCGTCTCGGCGACCTGCGGTGCCCCGCGCTCGTGATCCAGGGAACGCTCGACCCGGACTGGGCCGACCCGCGGGCCGAGGGCGAGGCGGTCGTGGCCGCGATGCCCGCCGGGCTCGGGCGGCTCGAGATGATCGAGGGCGCCGGGCACTACCCGCACGTCCAGTTCCCGGACGAGGTCGTGCGGCTGGTGCTCGAGTTCCTGAAGGAGCACTGACAACCAGGACAGCGGATGTCCGCGTGCGGTGGCACGATCCCGCGCATGATCGGACGTTGGCACGGCCTGGTGATCGACTGCCCCGACCCGCGGGGCCTCGCGGAGTTCTACGAGAAGGTGCTCGGCATGGTCCGGGTGCAGGACGACGACGGGTTCGTCGTCATCGGTGACGCGCCGGACCGGCCGGGGATCGCGTTCGCGCGGGTCGAGGACTGGCAGCCGCCGAAGTGGCCGGCCGAGACGGCGCACGCGCACCTCGACGTGCGCGTGGAGGACCTCGCCGCGGCGGGCGAGCAGGTGCTCGCGCTGGGCGCGCGGCGGCTCGAAGGCGGTGGCGAGCGGTTCCACGTCTACGCGGACCCCGCCGGCCACCCCTTCTGCCTGGTGAGCTTCTAGAGCGCCTTGCGGGCGCGCATCACGTGCGCGTCCAACGGCAGCGCGTGCGTCTCGACCAGGTCGAAACCCGCTTCCGCCAGCAGTGCGCGGTAGTGCGTCTCGGACCGTTCACGGCCGCCCGTGTTGCACAGCATGTGGACGTCCCACGGGACGGCGAGCGAGTCGGCACCGGCTTCCGGCAGCAGCCGCTCGATGACCAGCAGCTCGGCGTGCGCGGGCATGTCGCGCGCGCACGTCGACAGGATCGTGCGGCACTGGTCGTCGTCCCAGTCGTGCAGCACGCGCGACAGCAGGTAGACGTCGCCGGTGCCGGGCACCGCCCGCGTGAAGTCGCCCGGCACCAGTGAGACGCGGCCGGCGAGACCGGCCAGGCGGGGTTCGGCGGCGGCCAGCGCGTTCGGCAGGTCGAGCAGGACGCCGCGCGCCGCCGGGGTGGCGTGCAGGACCCGTGCGAGCAGCTCGCCGTTGCCGCCCGCGACGTCGACGACGGTGCGGGCGCCGGAGAAGTCGACGACCTTGGTGACGCCGGTGAACATCGCGTTGCTCGCGGCCATGGAGCCGTGGAACAGCTCGGCGAGGGCCGAGTCCGCCGCCATGTGGGCGAAGTGGTGGGCGCCGAACGCCTTGGCGTACGACTCCTGCCCGCTGCGCACGGACTCGGTGAGCTCCGCGAACGAGCGGTAGAACGGGCCGCCGTACATCAGCGCGAGCGGGCGCATCGAGCCCGCCCGGTCCGAGCGCAGCAGCTCGCCCAGCTCGGTCAGCGCGTAGCCGTCGCCGAGGGCGCGCACGACGCCGAGCGAGGCGAGGTAGCGCAGCAGCCGGGCCAGGCTCTGCAGATCGGTCTCGGTCTCCAGCGCCAGCGAGGGCAGGTCGGCGACCGACGCGAGGTGGTCGAACAGGCGCAGCTCGGCCGCCGTGGCGACGGCCTGCGTCGCCCACGCGCCGGTCAGCAGGCCGAGCAGTTCCGTGCCGGCGCACGACTCGCGCTGGTGGAGGGCCTCCAGCTGCGCGAACCGGCCGGTGGCGATGAGCTCCAGGCGGCGGAACGCCGGATCGGCGCCGTGGGCGTCGCGGAAGTACAGGAGGCTGCTGTTCTCGTAGCCGTTGTAGCCGCCGCCGTCGGGGCGCATGGCGCCCGCGATCAGCGCCCGCAGACCGCGCAGCAGCACGGGATCCGGCCGGCGCACGGCCAGCGCGACGTGGTTCTCCCGTCCGTGGCGGCGTTCGTCCTCCGCGATGTGCGCCAGCTCCGGTGGCGTCACCAGCACGAAGATCTCCAGCTCGCACGGCCAGCCGTTGCGGTCGGTCACGGGCGCGCGCAGGATGCCGACCTGCAGGTCGGCGACGGGCACGGAGTACCGGCTGCTCAGCCGGTCGCGCACGACCACGCTCGGCGTCATCGTGCCCACCTCGATGCCGCGCGCGGAGAGCTCGTCCGCGAGACCGGTGAGGGTCTCAGGGAAGACCAGCAGCGCGACGTGGTCGAGGGCGGCGTGCCGGGTGATGGCGGCGCGCTGCTCGGCGTCCAGGGACGGCAGCGCGGACTCCAGCGCGGAGCGGGTGTCGTGCGCGCCGATGAGCGCCACCGCCGCGGTCAGGCGGTCGAGGTCGGCCGCGGCGAGGACGGGGGTGCGTGTCGAGATCATGGTGAGTGTTCCTGGGGTTTCAGATGCCGACGTAGTTCTCGGCGAAGGCGTTCTGGTGGGCGCGGCACTCGCGCAGGCCGTCGAGCCGGGCGCGGCGCAGGGCGCGGTGGAAGTCGTCCGCCGGCGGGTGCAGGAGGTCGATCATCCAGCGCGAGAACTCCTGCGCCCGCCAGACGCGGGGCAGGCAGGTGCGGGAGTAGGCGGCCAGCGGCCGTTCGTCGCCGCGCAGGGCCTGGACCAGGGCGCGGGCCAGCACCTCGGCCTCCATGATCGCCAGGTTGGCGCCCTTGGCGGCGGACGGGCTGATCAGGCTCGCGGCGTCACCGGCGAGGAAGAGCCGGTCGTGCTGGATCGGGTCGGCGACCTCGGAACGCAGCCGCACGAGCCGCCGTTCGAGGACCGGTCCCTGCTTCAACCGGCCGAAGTCGTCGATGCGCAGGCGTGTGCCGAGCGCGGCCCAGATCCGGTCGTCGGTCCAGTCCCGCGGGTCGTCGCCCGGCGGGACCTGGAGGTAGTAGCGGGTCACCTCCGGACTGCGCGCCATGTGGCCTGCGAACCCGTCGTCGTGCACGGCGTAGGTCACCGCCGCCATGCTCTGCGGGGCCTCCACGAGCACCGCGAGCCAGCTCACGCCGTGGTCCTGGCGGTAGCGGCGGGCGGGCACGGCCTTGCGGGTCGCGCCGTGGCCGCCGTCGCACCCGGCGAGGAACCGCCCGGTGACGACGTCCTCCCCGCCCCGTTCGCCGCGGTAGCGGATCGTGGCGGTGCGCGGGTCGACGCCGGTGACCGTGACGCCGAACCGGATGTCGCCACCGCGGCCGAGGTACTCGGCGACCAGGTCCGTGACGAGGTCCTGCTGCGGGTACACGGTGTGCGCCCCGCCCCGGCCGAGCCGGGAGTAGTCGAGTTCGAACTCGCCGTCCTCGCCGCGGAACGCGCACACGCCGTGCGTCTGTCCTTTGTGGAGCAGACCGGCGCCGAGGCCGTGCTCGGCCAGCACCCTGGCGCTGTTCGGGGCCAGATAACCGGCTCTCGCCCTGGTCTGCACCTGCTCGCGGGTGGCCCGTTCGACGACGAGCGTGTCCACGCCCTCCGCGCGCAGGAGATTGGCCAGGACGAGCCCCGCCGGCCCCGCGCCCGCGATGAGCACGGTCGTGTGGTCGACCACCCGATCTGGTCCTCTCTGCCGTTCCGGCCCGGAAAGGGCCCGTTGCGGCAGCACTGGACAGCACTCGCGGGGGCTCTGGCCAGCGGCTCGCCGAGGACCAAGATCATGATCACTCCATCGTGTCGCCCCGCGCGGTTCGCGGCCTCTTCACGGCCCGTGCACGACACGGACGGCGCGATCGGGCATCCTGCGCGAATGACACTCCGCGAGGCGAGCGACTTCGCCCAGCTCTCCACCGAGATCAAACGGGCCGGCCTGCTCGACCGGCGGCGCGGGTACTACTTCGCGCGGATCGGCGTGAACCTGGCCGCCTACGCGGCGACCTGGGTGGCGTTCGCGCTGCTCGGCGACTCGTGGTGGCAGCTCGTCGTGGCGGCCGTGCTGGCGGTGATGACGACGCAGCTCGCGTTCATCGGCCACGACGCGGGCCACAAGCAGATCTTCGGGTCGCGCCGGTGGAACGAGATCGCCGGGTACGTCCACAGTGGACTGGTCGGGGTCAGCTACGACTGGTGGGTCGGCAAGCACAACCGCCACCACGCCAACCCGAACCACGAGGACGAGGACCCGGACATCGACATCACGGTCCTCGCGTTCACGCAGCGGCAGGGCGAGGCCAAGCGCGGCCCGCTGCGGTGGATCGCGTCGCACCAGGCGGCGCTGTTCTTCCCGTTGTTGCTGCTCGAGGGCTTCGCGCTGCACGTGCACTCGATCAAGCACTCCGGCCGCGAACGCGCCGTGATGATCGCGCACGTCGTGCTGTACCTCGGCGTGGTGTTCTGGGTCCTCTCCCCCGTGTACGCCGTCGCGTTCGTGCTGGTGCACCAGGGCCTGTGGGGCTTCTACATGGGCTGCTCGTTCGCCCCCAACCACAAGGGCATGCCGGTGCTCGGCGCCGGGCACACCCTCGACTTCCTGCGCAAGCAGGTGCTGACCTCGCGCAACATCCGCGGCGGCTGGTTCACCGACTTCCTGCTCGGCGGGCTGAACTACCAGATCGAGCACCACCTGTTCCCGAGCATGCCCCGCCCGCACCTCAAGCACGCGCAGGTCATCGTGAGCAGGTTCTGCCACGAGCGCGGGATCTCCTACGCGCAGTGCGGGCTGTTCCGCTCGTACGGCCACGTGCTGGAGCACCTGCACGAGGTCTCGGTGCCGCTGCGGGGCAAAGCCGCGGTCTGATTCCCGCCGGACTCACCGCCGCCGCCCGGCCGGAGTGGCCGGCATGGGATCACTCGAAGGCAAGGCGGCCCTGGTCACCGGCGGGAGCCGGGGCATCGGGGCCGCGGTGGCCGCCAAGCTCGCGGCACTGGGCGCGCGGGTCGCGGTCACCTGCAGGGACACCGGACCCGAGGGCTTCAAGGCGATCCGGGCGGACAGCGCCGACCCGGACGCCGTGGTCGCGGCGGTCGAGGAGGCCGCGGCGGAGTTCGGGCGGCTCGACGTGCTCGTGAACAACGCGGGGGTGTTCGAGGTCGGGCCGCTGGAGGGGCTCGGCCGGGAGGAGTTCGACCACACGATGGCCGTCAACGTGCGGGCGCCGTTCCTGGCGGCACGGGCGGCGGCGAGACACATGCGCGAGGGAGGGCGGATCATCAGCATCGGCAGCAACGTCGCGGTGCACGCGCCGTTCCCCGGCTTCGCGCTCTACTCGGCGAGCAAGACGGCGCTGATCGGCATGACGAAGGGCTTGGCGCGCGATCTCGGCCCGTCGGGGATCACCGTGAACATCGTGAACCCCGGTCCGACCGACACGGACCTGAACCCGGCGGACGGGCCGATGGCGGAGCAGATCCGCGGGCTGACGGCGCTGGGCCGGTACGGGACACCCGCGGAGATCGCCGAGGTGGTGGCAGCTTTGGCCGGGAACGCCGGTGCGTACGTCACCGGCGCCGCCATCAACGTCGACGGCGGGTTCACCGTCTGAGCCGCTACTCCCAGCTGACCGGCAGGGCGTGCACGCCGTAGATGCTCGTCATCGTCTTGAGCTCGACGTCACGGGCGGGCACGTCCAGCCGCAGGGTGGGGAACCTCCGCAGCAGTCCCTCGAACCCGGCGCGCATCTCGATGCGGGCGAGCTGCTGCCCCAGGCACTGGTGCACGCCGTGCCCGAACGCCAGGTGGCCGCGGGCGTTGCGGTGCACGTCGAGCACGCCGGCGTCGTCGTAGCGCTCGGGGTCGTGGTTGCCGCCCAGCAGCGACAGGACGACCATCGACCCCTCGCGGATCGTCTCGCCGTGCAGCTCGACGTCCTGCGAGGCGTAGCGGAAGAAGACGTCGGCCACCGACAGGTACCGCAGCAGTTCCTCGACGGCGTCGGGGATCAGCTCCGGCCTCGACCGCAGCTCCGCGAGCTGGTCCGGGTGCTCCAGCAGCGCGAAGGTGCCCAGCGCCAGCATGTTCGCGGTCGTCTCGTGGCCCGCGAGCAGCAGCAGGAACGCCATGCCGGTCAGTTCCGCGTCGCTGAGGTCCTCGTCGCGGGCGAGGTCGGACAGCAGGTCGTCGGCGGGCTCGGCGCGCTTGCTCGTGACGAGCCCGTTCAGGTACGTGCTGAGCGCGACGTACACGGCGATCTTGTCCTCGAGGGTGATGTCGCGCTCCATGAACCGGGCGGAGTTCTCCTCGAACGAGCCGCGGTCCTCGTAGGGAACGCCCAGGAGCTCGCAGATCACCTGCGACGGCACCGGGAGCGCGAACTCGCGCACCAGGTCGACCGGCGGGGTGAGCTGCGCCAGCTCGTCGAGCCGCTGCTCGGTGATCTCGGCGACGCGCTCCTCGAGCGCCTTCATCCGCTTGACCGTGAACGCGCCGGTGAGCTTGCGGCGCAACCGGGTGTGGTCCGGCGGGTCCATGCTGATGAACACGCCCGGCTCCTGCGGGACGGGCTCGGTCAGCTCGGGCATGCCGGGCGTCGGGAACGGCACGTGCACGATGCCGAGGTCCTGGCGCGAGCTGAACCTGGTGTCGGCCAGCACCTGCCGGACGGCGTCGTACCCGGTGACGAGCCAGCCCTCGTGGCCGTCGGGGAAGAGCAGCGGGCTGACCGGGCGCGTCTCGCGCAGCTCGGTGATCCGGGCGGGCGGGACGAACGGGCTGACGTCGCGGTCGGTGGGAAGGCCTTGCTGCATCACGTGTTCTCCTTCAGCGGGTGGATTCGCGGTTGAAGAGCCTCTTGGACCACAGGTAGCCGCCGACGCCGATGGCAGCGCACCAGCCGAGGGCGATGTACCCGCTGTTGCCGATCGGCGCCCCCGCCAGCAGCCCGCGCAGGGCGTCGATGAACGGGGTGAACGGCTGGTACTCGGCGAACCAGCGCAGCACCACCGGCATCGAGTCGGTGGGCACGAACCCGTTGCCGAAGAACGGGAGCAGGATCAGCGGCAGGCCGACGTTGCTCGACCCCTCGACGGTCTTGCTCGCGAGCCCGAGCGCCGCCGACAGCCAGATCATCGCGAACGACATGGCCACCAGCAGGCCGGCCAGCGCGAGCCAGCCGAGCGCGCTCGCCTGCGGCCGGAACCCGATCGCGACGGCCACGCCGAAGACGCACGCCATGGCCAGCGCGGTCTGCACGAGGCTGCCGACGACGTGCCCGGTCAGCACCGACACGCGGGCGATCTTCATGGTGCGGAAGCGGTCGACGATGCCCTCGGTCATGTCCATCGCGATCGAGATGCTCGTGCCCTGCACGGCCGCGGTGATCGACATGAGGACGATCGTCGGCGTCACGTAGGCCAGGTACTCGGCGCGGCCACCGGACGGGCCGCCGAGCCCCGCGCCCAGCGTCCCGCCGAAGACGTAGACGAACAGCAGCAGGAACACGACCGGCATGATCAGGAGCTGGAACGTCAGCGACGGGTAGCGGATCATCCGCCGGAGGTTGCGGCGCACCATCGTCGCCGAGTCGGCGAGCACGTACGTCATGACTGGGCCACCTTCTCCTGTCCGCCGGTGAGGGCGAGGAAGACGTCGTCGAGGTCGGGGGTGTGCGTGCTGAGCGAGTCGACCGGCACGGCGTGCGCGTCGAGCAGGTCGAGCAACGCCTTGAGGGAGCCGACGCTGCCGTCGTTCGGCACGCGCACCGCCAGCGCCTCGCCGTCGCGGGAGGCGCCGCGCACCAGGCGCACGGCGGCGTCGAGGTGGCGGGGGTCGGTGAACTGCAGCAGGACGTGCCCGCCGGGCATGCGGCGCTTGAGCTCGTCCGCGGTGCCCTCGGCGACGATCCGGCCGTGGTCGAGCACGGCGATCCGGTCGGCGAGCTCGTCGGCCTCCTCCAGGTACTGCGTGGTGAGGAAGATCGTGACGCCGCTCGCCACCAGCTGCCGCACGATCTGCCACATGGCCCGGCGGCTGCGCGGGTCGAGGCCGGTCGTCGGCTCGTCCAGGAAGATCACCTCGGGCGACCCGACGAGCGTCATCGCGAGGTCGAGCCGGCGCCGCATGCCGCCGGAGTAGGTCGACGCCGGTTTGTCGGCGGCGTCCACCAGGTCGAACTGCGCCAGCAGCTCCCCCGTC
Organism: Lentzea sp. NPDC060358; assembly: GCF_042725365.1. NCBI lineage: Bacteria > Bacillati > Actinomycetota > Actinomycetes > Pseudonocardiales > Pseudonocardiaceae > Lentzea > Lentzea sp. NPDC060358. Next base: position 8,766 of record NZ_JBHXCW010000048.1, read on the forward strand.
CTGCGCCGGCCCGTCTCGCGGCCGAGGTGGTGCAGGTCGGCCATCAGCTTCAGGTTCTCGCGCCCCGTCATCAGGTTGTCGACGGCGGAGAACTGGCCGGTGACGCCGATCGCGCCGCGCACGCCGTCGGGATCGGCCGCCACGTCGTGGCCCGCGACGGTCGCGGTGCCGCTGCCCGCCCGGATCAGTGTGGAGAGGATCTTGACCATGGTGGTCTTGCCGGCGCCGTTCGCGCCGAGCAACGAGAAGACGGTGCCGCGCCGGACGTCCAGGTCGACGCCCTTGAGCACCTCGTGGTCGCCGTAGGAGCGGCGCAGCCCTCTGACCGTGATCGCGTTCATCGGGTTCCCCTCAGGCACGGCGGACGGAGATGTCGCCGAAGGACGTGTGGGCGGTGACCTTGACGGTGCGCGCGGAGTCGCCGGGGCCGTCGCTGCCGTCGAGCGTGTTGGTGACGCGGCCGAACGAGGTCTTGGCGTCGATCCACGCGGCGGTGCCCTGGGCGATCCCGATCTCGATGCCGCCCATCGCGGTGTTGAGCGTGACGGTGTCGCTGACGACCTCGCCGACCTCGATGGCCCCCATCGCGGTCCTGGCCTCCACGAACGCGCCGGCGCGTTCGACGTTGATGTCGCCGTTGGCCGACCGGGCCCGCAGCTCGCCCTCGACCGTGCCGACGTCGATGTGGCCGTTGGAGTTCTTGACGACCAGCGCCCCGTCGACCCGGCCGACGCGGATGTGGCCGCTGCCGGTCTTCACCTCGGCGTCGCCGGTGACCGCGCCGATCCTGACCTGCCCGGCGCCGGTGTCGGCCTTGAGCGGGCCGGTGCGGTCGAGGTGGATGTTGCCCGCGGACATGTCCGCCTCGGTCGCGCCGAGCACGCCGGTGGTGCGGATGCTGCCCGCCGCCACGTCGAGGTCCACCCCGGAGCCGGCCGGCAGCTCGATCACGATGTCGACGGACCGGCTCTTGCGGGAGAAGTCGAACGTGCGCTTGGGCCCGCGCACCATCAGCGTGCCGTCGGCGTAGTCGACCGTGGTCTTCCGCGCGGCCTCGGTGTCGGAGGAGTCCGACGAGTCGGAGGGCCGCACGTCGACCGTCGTCGTGGCGCGGTCGGTGGCGACGATCTGGACGTGGCCCGCGTACACGTCCAGCAGTACGGAAATCGGTTTCGGAGTGTCGTAAGAAGGCATGGCTGTCCCCTCAGAAGGTGTCGGTGGTGCATCCCCGCAGGTCGGGGCGAAGTGGTGCGGAGCGGGAGCTAGCGGACCCAGCCGACGAAACGCGTCGAGCCGGTGACGGCGTTCGTGACCGCCTCGGCGACGGTCTCGCGCTTCGGGTTCAGCTGGGCGGAGGCGGCGCGCACGAGCCACGCGTTGACCGAACGCCCCTCCTTGGCCGCGGCCTCGTCGATCGCGGCCTTGAGCGGTTCGGGCAGGCGGACGTTGATGCGCACCGTGGTGCCGTCGTCGAACCCGGCCGTCACGTCCTCGGCAGGTGCCGCGGGGGCGGGTTCCGGTGCGGCGGCGGGCGCCGGCTCCGGCACGCGCCGCGTCACGACGAACTTCGGGTCGCGGCCCCGCAGCAGCACCTGCACCGAGTCCGGCGCCAGGTCCGCGGTGATCTCGTCGGCGGCGGCGGACAGCGCTTCGAGCAATGCCAGCCGGATCGCCGACTCCATCGTCACGGTCAACCGCTCGACCAGCGCGTTCGCCTCGCCACCGCCCGTTTCGACGGCAGTCAGCAGCTCGCGGCCGAGGGAAGCCACATACGGGGTCAGATCCATGGCATCACTATGGCACACGGTGGCATCACCAGCAAGCAAATCTGGCTCAGATTGGCACCATTTTGGCTCAGTGCAGGTCAGGCGTGGTGCCACCGTGGCTCAGCACGTCGGCGAACTCCTGGAACGTGGGCGCGCCCTTCTGGCGGTCGAGCACGGCGAACACCACGTGCTCGAAGTAGCGGTTGTCCCGCAGCGCGAGCGCGAAGACCTGCGCGACGGTGGCGGGGTCGTTGCCGAAGACGCCGCAGCCCCAGGCGCCGAGGACGAGCCGGCGGTGGCCGTGCGACGCGGCGACGTGCAGGACGCGGATGGCCCGCCGCAGCAGCGCGAGCGGGATGCCGTCGGCGCGTTCGGGCTGGTTGCGCAGGATGGCCGACCGGTTCGGCGCAGCGGCGGTGAGGAACGAGACCTCGTACGGCCGCGGCAGCAGGGTTCCCCCGTCGTCCTTGAACACCGGCACGCGCGGCGAGTAGATCACGCGGTCGGTGTAGGTGAGGTCCTCGTGCGCCCGGTGGTGGGCGTAGAAGTCGCCGGCGGCACGCAGGCACGGGTAGATCGCCGACGCGCGGGCGATGCTCTCCTCCTGGGCCTGCGCGCCGTTGAGGAACCCGCCGCCCGCGTTGCGGGCCGAGGCGAAGTTCAGCGCCGCCACGTCACCGCCGAGACGGCGGGTGGCGTCCAGGGTCGACTCGTTCGTGACGTCGATCCGGGCCTCGCCGACCTCCGGGGGCAGCGGCAGGACCTCGTCCGGCAGGTGGAGCCGGGTGCCCTCGACCGCGGGGGCGACGGCGAGGACGACGTCGCCCGCCGCGGTGGAGTAGGAGCCGCGCTCCGAGATCTCGACGGTGTCGTGGGCGATCGCTCGCAACCTGCTGCTCATGATCCCCCGAGTCTGGCCCCCTCGGCGGGCGCGGCCAAGCGGTTAAAGCCGCCCGTAGATCTCCGCGACCGCCCCGAACGCGGCCTTCGGCTCCCACGAGCCGTCGTCGTGGACCTTCACGATGCCGGGACTCGCCATGTCGAGGTCGCGGCTCGGGTCGTCCGGCCGGTGCGGGTAGTTGCCGAGCGCGAACAGGTAGACGAACGCGGCGTCGACCCCCTCCTGCTCGAACGTCGTCAGCAGCTCGCGCAGGTAGGTGGCCTGCTCCTGCTCGTCGCGGACGTACCCGTCCCTGATCCGCACCGGCAGGCCCGCCTCGTCGTGCTCGACGATCTCCATGCTGCGGGGCGCCACCGCCCCCGAACCGCGCCAGGCCGCCGTGTTGAAGCCGGTGATCGCGACGGGCTTGCCCTGCGCCACGACGCCGCGGATGCTCTCGGCGTAGATCCCGGCGATCTCGGCGGTGCGGATCAGCTCGAAGGACTTGATGTCGAACAGGTCCCAGTCGGGGTTCTCGAACGGGATGCACGCGTAGGTGAGCCGTCCGCCGAAGTGCTCCCTCACCGCCGCCACCGCGCCGGTCAGGAACTCGGTGAGGCGCACCGCGGCCTCGCGCATCCGGCCGGGCTGCCCCAGCACGCCGCCCAGCCGGTGCCGGACGTCGTCGCCGGGCAGGAAGCCGCGGTTCATGACGGTCAGCTCGACACCGGTGACGAACACGACCTCGGCGCCCGCCGCGCGCACCCGTTCGGCCCGCCGGGCGCAGTCGGTGAACAACGCCAGGACCTCCGGCGGCGTGAGCTCCAGCGGGTAGGGCGAGAACCAGATCTCGAGCCCCAGCCCGGCGGCGACCTCGGCGGCCCGTTCGAGCCGGTCCGGAACACCTCCGACGAGGTGGACGGCGTTGCAGTGCAGCTCGTCGCGGATGGCGGTCAGGTCCCGGCGGACGTCGTCGAGGTCGAACCGCTCCAGCGAAATCTCTCCGTGGCGCACGAAACCGGTGTCGTACGCAATGCCCTTGGCTCGCATGGCCTCAGGCTATGCGAGAAAAGTGCGTGCACGCAACTTTGCTTGCGCGTAATTAGGTGGGCCAGACCAGCAGCACCGGGCAGGGCGCGTGGTCGACCACGAACCGGGTCGCCGGGCCGAGGCTGCGCGGACCGGCACGGCTCACGTCGCCGTCGCGGCACAGGACCAGCAGCGCCGCGTCCTGCGCCGCCGCCACGACCTCGTGCTCGACCCGTCCGACGCGCGCCTGCCTGGCGCACGGGCGACCCAGCCGTTCGGCGGCCGCGTCCAGGAGCCGGGTGGCGTGGTCGGCGGCGAGGTCGTCGAGGCGGGTGCCGGGGTCGAGCGACGAGTGGCGGCCGAACAGCCCGGCGAACGCGCCGTGGGCCGTGCCGGCCACGTCGCTGACGTGCACCAGCAGGAAGTCCTCGCCGTGCGGGCGGGCCGCGTCGACGCAGTCCTGCCAGGTGTCGTCGGCGATCCACACGAGCACCGTCACGGTCATCCTCCGATCAGCCGCAGGGACGCCCACAGTGCCACGACCGCGCCGACCAGGGTGGCGGGCACGGCGAGCAGGCCGAGCCTGGTGAACTCCGGCAGGTGCACCTCGGTGTCGTGGTCGTGCACGATCCGCCGCCACAGCAACGTCGCGAGCGACCCGGCGTAGGTGAGGTTCGGCCCGAGGTTCACGCCCAGCAGCACCGCCAGCACCGCACCGGAGCCGAACGGCACGACCAGCGGCAGCAGCACGAGCACCGCGGGCAGGTTGTTGATGACGTTGGCCAGCACGGCGGCGACCGCGGCGAGCCCGAGCAGCGCCCACAGCCCGTTGCCGCCGGGGACGGCGTGCCGGAGCAGGTCGTCGAGCCCGTTGTCGACGACCGCCCGCACCACCACGCCGAGCCCCAGCACGAACGCGAGGAACGGCAGCGAGGTCGCCTTCACGAGCTTCGGCAGCGTCGTGCGCCTCTGCGCGAGAGCCCTGACCGCCATGACCACCGCGCCCGCGCAGGCCGCCCAGGCCGGGTCGATCCCGGTGGCCGACGCGACGACGAACCCGACCAGCGTGAGCCCCACCGTCGTCAGCGCGAACACCGGCAGCTCCGGCGACGGCGCGGTCTCGGGCGCGTGCACCGGCGCGTCGAGGTCCGCGCGGAAGAACCGCCGGAACACCACGTACTCGGCCAGGATCGCGACCAGCCACGGCAACGCCATCAGCGCCGCGAACCGCGTGAAGCTCAGCCCGCTCGACGCGAACGCCAGCAGGTTCGTCAGGTTCGACACCGGCAGCAGCAGCGACGCGCTGTTCGACAGGTGCGTGCACGCGTAGACGTGCGGCTTCGGCCTGATGCCGAGCTGCGCGGCCGTCGCGAACACGACCGGCGTCAGCAGCACGACCGTCGCATCGAGACTGAGCACCGCCGTCGTCACCGACGCCGTGACGAACACACCGCCGAGCAACCGGCGAGGACTGCCGCCGGACGCCCGGCCCATCCAGGTGCCGCAGGCGTGGAAGAGCCCCTCGTCGTCGCAGAGCTGCGCCAGCACGAGGATCGCGGCCAGGAACCCGATCACGGGTCCCAGCCGCACCGCCTCGTCCACGGCGTGCTCGACCGGCAGCGCGCCGACGAGCACGACGAGGACCGCCGCCGGCACCGCGACGACCGCCTCCGGCCAGCCCCACGGCCGGACGACCGCGCAGAAGAGCACGGCGACGAGCAACAACACCGACAGCGCCAGCACGGGATCCTCCTGCGCCGGCACGCTCCGGCTGACTTCAGGTCTTGGCCGGGCTGACTCTAGGTCGTGCCGTTTCCCGTCGCCGAACAGCTGTCCCCGGATGCGCCGTTCGACCGCTACGAGGCATTTCGAGCGCCTCTCCGCTCCAGCGCCAGCGCAGCAACCGGTCGTGCGACGCCACGACCACCGCGCCGGGATGGGCGGCGAGCGCGGCCTCGAGCTCCTCCACCAGCGCGGGCGACAGGTGGTTGGTCGGCTCGTCGAGCAGCAGCACGTCGGACTCCCGGCTCAGCAGCCGGGCGAGCGCGAGCCGCCGCCGTTGCCCGACCGACAGCGCGCCCACCGGGGTCGTGAAGTCGTCCGCCCGGAACAGCCCCAACGACTCCAGCTGCGCCGCGCTCCCGCCGAACGCCTGCAGGACCGTGCGCTTCGGTTGACGCACAACGGTTTCCTGCGGCAGATACCCGATTCGTCCGGCGTGGACGACCGTGCCGCTCTCCGGCGCCCGCACGCCCGCCAGCATGTCGAGCAACGTCGACTTGCCGGCGCCGTTCGGCCCGTCACCAGCACCCGCTGCCCCGCCTCGAGCCTCAGCGCGCCGAACTCGAGGACCACTCCCCCGCGGGCCGCGGCGAGCGGTGCGTTAAGGCGCAACGGTTCTGGCGGCTTCGGCACCGGCTCGGCGCGCAGCCGGTCCAGCCGTTCGGACGCGCTGCGCACCCGCGTGCGGATCGACGCCTGCACACGGCGGCCGTCGCCGTTGTACTTGCACTTGTTGTGGTCGGGGATCGCGCGTCCCGGCGCCACGCGGTGCGCCGTCGTGCCGCGCCACCGCGTCCAGTGCCCGACTTCGGCCACCCACTCCGCGTACGCCTGCTCCCACCGCTGCCGCGCGGCCCGCTTCTCGGCGACGTACCCCGCGTACCCGGTGCCGTACCGGGTGACCGTCCGGTTGTCGACCTCGATGATCGCCGTGGTGACGCGTTCCAGCAGCAGCCGGTCGTGCGTCACGACGACGACCGTGCCCCGGTGCCGCACGAGCTCGTTCTCCAGCCACGCCAGCGCCTCGTCGTCGAGGTGGTTGGTGGGTTCGTCGAGCAGCAGCAGTTCGGGGCCGGCGGACAGGACCCCGGCCAGCGCGAGCCGGGCCCGTTCACCACCGGAGAGGGTGCCGAGCCGTCGTCCCCTGTCCAGCGGCACGCCGAGCGCGGACATCGCGGCGTCGACCCGTGCGTCCGCCGAGTAGCCGTCGCGCAGCTCGAACGCGGTGAGCAGCTCGCCCAGTTCGTCCAGCAGCTCCTGCTCGGCGGCCCGCGCGATCCGCCGTTCCAGCAGGCGGAGGTCGGCGAGTGCGGCGTCGACGGCGTCCCCGACCGTCGCCTCTCCCGGCAGGTCGAGCACCTGCGCGAGGTACCCGACGCCCCGTGCCGTCACGACGACCTCGCCGTCGTCGGGCGCGTCCTGGCCCGCGATGATCCGCAGCAGCGTCGACTTGCCCGAGCCGTTCTCCCCGACGACACCGACCTTCTCGCCGGGCCGGACCGTCAGCGAGACGTCGTCGAGCACCCGCCGGTGGCCGTACTTCTTGATGATCTTCCTGAGCGTCAGCTGACCTGACACGACGAACTCCCCACAGCCGGAAATCGGACGACAGCGCGGTGGTGGAGTCAGAGGATCATGAGGTCAAGGCTCCCATACACCGTACGAGAACGCAACGGGGACGCTCCGCGCCCGGTAGGATCGAGGCCTCTGCCGGGGGGTTCGAGTGCAGCGGAACATCCGCACGATCGACGACGTCCTGACCCTGCTCGACGGCCTGTTCGCGCCGGAAGCCGACCGCTGGACCACCGGCGCGGGCGACTGGTGGGACCGCTTCTACGCGGACCGCTCGCGCGCGGTCCCGTTCTTCGCCGCGAAGCCGGACGAGAACCTGGTCGCCCACGTGGAGAGCGGCCTGCTCCCCCCGGGCCGGGCGCTCGACGTCGGCTGCGGACCCGGCCGCAACGCGCTCTTCCTGGCGCGCAACGGGTTCCGGGTCGACGCCGTCGACCTCTCGGCCACCGCGATCGCGTGGGCGGAGGAACGCGCCGGCGGCCTCGGCGTGCGGTTCCGTCACGGCGACGCGTTCACGACCGAGGGCTCGTACGACCTGGTCTGCGACTCGGGCTGCTTCCACCACCTGCCACCGCACCGGCGGATCAGCTACCTCGCCCTGCTAAACCGCGTTCTGGTGCCCGGCGGCCACTTCGCCCTCACCTGCTTCACCGACGAGGAGGGCACCGCCGCGCCGGACGCCGAGCTGTACCGGCGGGGCGGCCTCGCGGGCGGCGTCGGCTACTCCCCGGCCGACCTGCGCTGGATCTTCCAGGACCTCACCGAGGTCGAACTGCGCCGCATGGAGGAGCACCCGGACTCCTCACCGGCGTTCGGGAAGTCCTTCCTGTGGACCGCGCTGTTCCGCAGGGACTGACACGGCGAACGGACGCCGGCGTCCGGAAGGCGGACCGATTCCGGCCCGCCACCTGCGAAAGTAGGGACTATCCCCTGCTGGAGTAGGTGATCCGGAGCACAAATCCGGCAGTATCGTCACCGGCGTGACGCGGGCGGAGGACCTGGTGCCGGTGCTGCTCGTGGCAGCGCTGGAGACCTGGCGCGACACCTGGCCGGTGGGCCTGAGCGCCGTGGCCGTGGCCGCGCTGACCGGCCTCTACCTGCAGACCCGCCGCCGCCTCGCCCAGTCGCTGGCCACCGCGGCCGAGCTCGACCGGGAACTGCTGGCCGAACGGGCCCGATCCGACGAACGCACCCGGCTCGCCTCCGAGATGCACGACGTCGTCACCCACCGGCTCAACCTGATGGTGCTGCACGCGGGCGCGTTGCGGATGGCCGCGAAGGACGAGGGCGTGCGCGGGGCCTCGGAGGAACTGCGCACCGCGGGCTGCCAGGCGCTGGACGAGATGCGCGACCTGGTCGGCGTCCTGCGCTCCGGCCGCACCCCCCGCATCCCGGACGTGCTGCCCGACCGCCTGTCCAGCCTCGTCGCCGACTCCGCCGCCACCGGCCTCGAGATCAAGCTGACCGAGCACGGCGACGCCGACGTCATCTCCCCCGCCGTCCGCCGCACGATGTACCGGGTGGTCCAGGAGTCGCTGACCAACGTGCACCAGCACGCACCGGGCGCCCACACCGAGATCACGATCCACTGCGGCCCGACCACGGTCCGCGCCGTCATCCGCAACACCGCCCCGCAGTCCGCGCCGGGCACGGCACCACCGAGGTCCGGCCGGGGCCTGCTGGGCCTGCGCGGCCGTGTGGAGATGGTCGGCGGCACCCTCACCGCGGGCCCGACCGACGACGGCGGCTACGAGGTGGACGCCGTGCTGCCCGCGTTCGTCCCCACGTGACCGAGCGCGAGGGCGATCCGCCGCCGCACCAGCAACCGCGTCTGGTGCACGTCCTCGCTGACCCCGAGCCCGGGCCGCCGCTCGAACCGGTCGTACCCGCGCCCGAGCAGCCAGTGCGCGGCCTCCGAGGTGATCGGCTGCAACCGCACCTCCTGCCCGAGTTGCTCGAGCGCCTCGTCGACCCGCCGGGTCAGGAACGCGTGCCGCGTGAGGCTCCCGCTGATCTCGTCGATCATGAACACCAACGCGTGCCGCTCCTGCCCGTACGCGTACCCGCACAGCAGCGTGAGGTACCCGGCGTCGATGGACCGGTCCCCGATCCAGCACTCGCCGAACCGCAGCGTCCCCAGGTCCCACCGCGGCTTCGGCTGCTCCCGGGCCGCCTCCCGCGCCCACACCCCCGGCCTGCCCGGCAACAGGTCCCCGAGCGCCGTCAGCAGGGCCCCGCTGCGCCTGCTGGGCACCCCGGCCAGGTGCGCGACGACGACCTCCCAGAACTCCTCGTCGCCGACGAACAACCCCGCGAAAGCGCTGACCAGCAGCTCGACCTCCAGCGGATCGGTCAGCTGAGGCAGCGGACGCCCGGCGTCCACCACCACCTGCTGCCTGGGGTTCAGCCTCGTCCGCACGGGCGGAGGTTAGCCCGATCGGCGCAACGGGGCAGCGGGGCGAATCACGACGTGGCGCGTTTCACCACATCAGGTCAGGTTCGAGCAGGCCTGCCTGTCTCCGAGTGTCGGTCATTGCGGTTGGACCGCAGTGAAAACCTTGACGAACGGTCCGGTGCCCGTCGAGGCCGTGAACTCGCAGGTGCTCACGAACCTCGTCGCGGTCTTGAAGACCTCGGGCGGCGGGGACGGCGGTGGATCAGGCACCTTCCGCTGGATCTCGGTACAGGTCGTGAAGGAGTCCAGGTCGTACTTGAGCATCGGCGCGGAGCGGCTGGACCTCCCCAGCCGGTCGCGTCCTGATGGCGGAACCGGTGTCACTCTAAGGACGTACGGACACCAGCTACGGTGACACAGGTGACGACGTTCCCCCCGGTGCCCGCGGACCTGTTCCGCTTCACCACGGCCGAGCACGCGGAGCTGCACACGGCCGTGCTGCGCGCGTTCGGGGTGGCGAACGAGCGCCTGGAGACCGCCCTCACACTCGACGACGTGCAGCAACGGCTCCGGGAGACCGGCTGGTCCGAGCAGGTGACGGACGACGAGCTGACGGCGTCGCTGACTGCGCTGCGTCAGTGGGGGCTGCTGGACTCGGCGCAGCAGCGGTACGGGCTCACCAAGCTCGGCGAGGCGGCGCACGCGGGTGTGCAGCACGCCCTGGAGACCCTCACGAGCAGCGGGGCGTTGCAGACCGCCGTCCTCGACGCGATCGCGGAACGTCTCGACGACCTGCGGATCGCGCACGACGACCGGCGGGTGTTCACGGCGCTGATGGAGCTCGAGGGGCACCTCGAGGCGTTGAAGACCAACACCACGCGGTTCAACGCGGACCTGCAGCGGCTGCTCAAGGACGACCAGGCCGACCTCGCCACGTTCCAGGACGTCAAGCGCACCACGATCACCTACCTGCGCGACTTCATCGGCGACCTCGACGCGCGCAAGCAGCAGCTCCGCGACAAGATCGACGGCGTCGACGCGGCCAGGGTGCACGAACGTGCGCGCAACGGCGCCGGGCTCTACCAGGACGACGAGCTGTGGCTGCAGCAGCGCGCGGCGAGCTGGAAGGGCCTGCGCGACTGGTTCGCCAGGGCCGACGAGCTGCAGGACGTGGCACGCAAGGCGATCGTGCAGCTGTTGCGGGTCCTCGACCGGATCAGCGAGCAGCGCAAGCGGCCGACGAACACCGCGGCCGACTTCCGCGCGCTCGCCCGGTGGTTCGCGCGGACCGGGACCGAGGCCGAGGCGCACGAGCTGTTCAACGCGGCGTTCGGGTTGTGGCCCGCGCGGCACGCGCACCTCGCGCACGCCGACGGCGAGCTGTTGCCCAGCGGCGAGCCGTGGCACAACACGCCGCCGGTGCCCGTGTCGCCGCAGCTGCGCGCGACCGGCAAGCAGGAGCACATCGGCAGCACCGGCAAGGTCCGCAACGTCGAGGAGGTCCGCCGCAACCGCCGCGAGCAGGCCGAGCGGGAACGCCGGGAGCTCGAGCACGCGTGGTCGCAGATCCAGACCGACGGCGCCGTGCGGATCTCCACGCTCACGAGCCTCGACCACGACACGTTCCACCGGCTGATCGACCTCGTCGGCAGGGCGCTCGGCAGCGACCCGGACAGCACCGGCACGCGCACGGCCGGCACCACGGACGGCAGGATGCAGATCAACCTCCGCAACGCCCGCGGCTGGGCGACCATCACCACCCAGAAGGGCACGCTGAGCGGGCCCGACTACGTGATCGACGTGCAGAGCCGATGAGCCGGACCGGGAACCAGCTCGCGCGGCTGGAGAGCGAAGAGGTCGCACGGGGCGTGCGGCTGCTTCTCGCGCGTCCGCTGCTCACGGCCGTGTACGACCACGACGGTTTCGACCTCATCCGCAGGCGCCGCGATCCGATCGTGAAGTGGTTCGACTACTACTGCGGCTGGCGCGTGCATGTCGAGCCACGGGCCGGATACGCGCGTTTGTTCAAGACGACGCAACGGCCCGACCGCACGCGTCCGCTGTTCGACCGGCGTCGGTACACGTTGCTGTGCCTGGTGTGTGCGGAGCTGCTGACCACTCCGACGACGACGGTGGACGCGCTGACCACGCACGTGAAGCAGGCGGCCGCGGCCGAGGGGCTGCCGTCGTTCGACCTGGACCGGCGCAGCGACCGGACCGCGCTGGCCGACGTGCTGACGTTCCTCGAGGAGCACGGTGCGCTGGAGAGCGACGAGGTGCAGGTGCGGGCCGACCCGATGCTGATCACCCGGCTGCTCGCCGCGCCGAACCCGCCGTCGGCGGTGGACGACGTCGCGGGCCTCACCCACGAGTCGCGGTACGAGACCGCGCACCGCAGCCTCTGGCAGCGCCACTCCGTGATGCGCCGGCTGATCGACGATCCCGTGGTCTACCGGGAAGACCTGACCGCGAGCCAGCTGGCGTTCCTCACCTCACCCGCCGGGCGCAAGGTCGTCCAGACGGGCGTCGGGCTCGCCGGGTGCACGCTGGAGGAACGCGCCGAGGGTTTTCTCGTGGTCGACGCCGACGCGATCGCCACCGACACAAGATTTCCGGACGACGACAGCAGCGCGAAAGTCGCGGCGTTGTTGTTGCTCGACCGGTTGGCAGAAGGTCCCGCACGGTTCGAAGATCTGGTCGAAGAAGCACGCGAGCTGCTCACCAAGTTCCGCACCTGGGCCAAGGCCTACCAGTCGGACGGCGGTGCGGGCAGGCTGGCGGCGGACGGGCTCGCGCTGCTCGAGGCTTTCGGGCTCGCGCGCACCGAGAACGGCACCGTTCGCAGGCTGCCCGCGGCAGCCAGGTACGCGGTCGAGGAGCTCAATGACTGACCGGTGGCAACCCAGCCGCGCCGGGATCATCAACGTCTGGCGCTACTACGACGAGATCTTCTCGTTCTACCAGGGCAGACTGCTGCTCAGAGGCCCCAACGGCACGGGCAAGTCGAAGGCGCTCGAACTGCTGCTGCCGTACCTGTTCGACGCGAACCTGCGCCCGCACCGGCTGTCGACGTTCGGCAGCGCGGACCGCACGATGCACTGGAACCTCATGGGCGAGGGCAACCAGGGCAGCACGCGCGTCGGGTACGTGTGGCTGGAGTTCCAGCAGGGCGAGGACGAGTGGTTCACCTGCGGCGCGCGGCTGCAGGCCACCATGAACACGTCCAACGTCATGGCGGCGTACTTCACGACGTCGATGCGGATCGGCGACCTGAACCTGGTGAACGAGGCCGGGCGCCCGTTGACGAAGACAGACCTCGCCGAGGCGATGGGCGACCGTGGTGTCGTGCACGCTTCACCGGCCGACTACCGGCACACGGTGCGGACGACGTTGTTCCCCGGCGTGACCGAGCAGCGCTACGACTCGCTGATCACCGCGCTGTTGCAGCTGCGCACGCCGAAGCTGTCCGAACGGCTCGACCCGGGCGTGCTGTCGTCGTTGCTGTCCAAGGCTCTCCCCCCTCTCGACCAGTCCGACCTGACCGAGATCGCCGAGGGGTTCGAACGGCTCGACCGGCAGCGCGAGGACCTGCGCCGGCTCGACGAGGAGATCGTCACCGCCGGCAAGCTCGCGGACGTGCAGCGCGTCTACGCGCAACGCGTGCTGGGCGCGGCGGCGTTCACGCTGTCGACCGCGTCGGAGAACCTCGAGGACGCGACGCGGGCCGCGCGGATGAGCGAACGGCGGTTCCAGCGCCAGGTCACGCTGACGGACGAGGCCTTCGAGCAGCTCGCGGCCCTGGGCCGGGAGTCGAGCGCGGTCGACGCGGAGATCTCCGGCATCTCCGACCTGCCCGCCTACCAGGAGGGCAAGCAGCTCGACCTGTTGCGGCAGCAGCTCTCCGCGGCCACCCTGCGCGCCTCGGAGGCCGCCTCGCACGCCGCGAAGCTGCGCGCTCGTGCCGTGGCGGACGAAGAACACGCGTCGCAGACGAAGGCCGACGCTGCTGCCCGTGCGGACGACCTGCGCCGCTCAGCAGCGGAAGCCCGTGCGGCCGCGGAAGCCGCAGGCATGCCGTCGGTGTTCGAAGAGATCGACGCGGGCACGGACGCGCGTGCGAGCCGTGAACTGCTCACGGCGGCGGCGGACTCTCGTGCAGTCGAGATCAGTTCGCTCTTGACCGCCGTGTCCGCGCACGAGAGAGCTGTCGACGCACGGGATGCAGCACGCCGACGGCTCGAGGAGACCCGCGAGGAGCTAGACCTCGCCACCGACGCCGAGATCGCGGCGCAGTACACGTTCGAACAGGCGTCCGCGAAGTTCGGCGCGGACTTCGACACGTGGGCGCGTGGCTGCTCCGAGCTGCAGGTGTCCGAGCACGGCGAGATCGTCGAGGCCGCGGCGCTCGCCCGCGAGGAGTTCAGCGCCATCGAGGCACGGCTCCACGAGACGCGCACGGCGTTGAACGGTCAGCTCTCGCAGTACCGCTCCATCCGCGAGAAGCTCGCAAACCAGGTCGACGTGCCGCCACCGGCGCCGTACACACGTGACGCCGACTACCGCACGTTCGCCGCAGGGGCCCCTCTGTGGCGTCTGGTCAACTTCCGCCAAGGCACGCCACCGGACGTCTGCGCCGCCGTCGAGGCCGCTTTGGAGGCGTCGGGGCTGCTGGACGCCTGGCTCACGCCGGGCAACTCGTTCGGCCTGTCCGACCAGGACCGCTTCGCCGAACCGCTGCTCGCGGGTCCCGCTCCCGGCACCTCGCTGCTGGAGGTGCTCGTCACCGAGGACGAGCGCTGCTACCAGTTCCTCGAGGGCATCGCGTTCGGCGCGACGGCCACCGGGCACGTGGCGGCGGTCGGTGCGGACGGCACGTGGCGCGTGGGCAACACCCACGGCCGCTGGGTCAAGGAAGTGCCCACCTACATCGGCGAGGTCGCGCGCCAACGCGCCCGCGCCGGCCGGATCGCCGAGCTGACCGGCCTGATCGAGCAGCTGGCGACCGACCTGTCCGGTGTGGACGCCGCGCTGTCGCAGATCGCCGTGCGCCGCGCGACGCTGGCGGGCGAGCTGGCCCGGCAGCCCTCGACGGACCCGATCGAGATCGCGGAAGAGCAGCGCACGAAGGCACAGCTGCGCTGTGCGGCGCGCAAGGACGCCGTGGCCGCCGCGTCCCGGCGGGTGGCGGACGCCGAGGCGGCGTTCTCCGCCCTCAGCGTCACCGACGTGCCCGACATGGACGCCGTGGTGGCGTTCCGGGCTGTGGGTCACCGTTGGCTGGATGACCGCCATGACGCGCTGGCCGCCGAAGCGCTTTCGGTGGATGCGGGCAGCCGTGCGTCCGTGAGCAGCTCTCTGGCCGACGAGGCCGAGGAGACCGCCGCGGCACGTCAGCAGGAAGCCGCCGATCTGGCCATCACGCTGGAGACCGTCGAACGCTCCGCGGGCTCCGAGTTCCACGCCCTGGACCAGCAGCTCATCACGTTGCGCACCAAGGCGCTGGCGCTGGCCGAAGAACGCGAACTGCTGCAGGACAAGCAAACCGGCCTTGCGCGCACCCTCGGCACGTTGGAGGAGAAGCGCAAGAACGACAACGCACGCGCCGCAGAGGCCACCATCGCGTTCGAGGTGGCCGACGCCCGCTATCGCCACCTCACGTCGGCGCACCTGCCCTCGGACGCCGGCGAGGTGCCGGACGGTCCGGTCGACCCGCGCCTGATCCGCGACTCCGAGTCGCGGCTGGGCGTGGCCGTGCACGACGCCCAGCAGCAACTGGCGGGCCGGATCGGCCTGTCGCTGGACCCCGACGACGACGTCACGGTGCTGACCGCATCGCTGGACGGCGCGCGCATGGGCGCACGCGAGTTGCTCGAAGCTCTGGAAGCCGAACGCGACCGCGTGCGCACGCACATCACCGACGCCGAACGCGACCTGTTCGACCAGACCCTCACGGGCGACACCAGAAGGCATCTCGCCCAACGGATCCAGGGCGCCGCCGAGCTCGTCGGCATCATGAACCACCGCCTGGCGCGCGTGCAGACCGCTTCGGGCATCCGCGTGCAGCTCGACTGGCAGGTGGACCCCCAGCTGCCGCCGGGCACCAGGGAAGCACGCGACCTGTTGCTGCGCACGGACCTCGACGCGGCGCAACGCGCACTGCTGCACCAGTTCTTCCGTGAGCGCGTGGAAGAGGCACGCGCGCACGACACCGCCACGGGCTGGGAACAACAACTGGCGCAGGTGCTCGACTACACGACGTGGCACCAGTTCGTGGTGAAGGTCGACCGCGGCGAGGGCTGGGTGCCGGTGACCAAACGCGTCCACGGCGCCCTATCCGGCGGAGAGAAGGCCATCGTGCTGCACCTCCCCCTCTTCGCCGCAGCAGCAGCTCACTACCACGCCACTCCCACGGCACCCCGCCTGATCCTGCTGGACGAGGTGTTCGTGGGCGTGGACGCCACCAACCGCGGTCAGCTGCTGGAGCTCCTGGTCGACTTCGACCTCGACCTGGTGCTCACCTCGGACCACGAGTGGTGCGACTACCAGGAGCTGACCGGCATCGCGATCCACCAGCTGACCACGGGCACCGACGGCGACGACGCGGTGACGACGGTCCGCTTCACGTGGGACGGCCACAGCCTCCAGGCCGACGACTAGCTCGCGAACAGCGCCAGGAACTCCCGCTGTTCCCCGGTGAGCGCGAACGACGGGTTGTGCCGCGGATACACCTCCGCGGCCTCCCACACCTCTTCGCGCACGCTCGACGCGACGCCGACCTTGCGCCCCCGCGTGCGCAGCTCGGCCACGACGGCGGCGGCGTCGAACAGGTACACGGCGTCGATGACCATCGGTCTCGTCGCGCCGCGCGAGCTGCCGGCGAGCGCCTTGGGGCCGCTGAGCACCAGGTAGACGTCCGGACCGCCGTCGCGCAGGTCCAGCAGGTTGTCGCGCTTGAGGTTCCACCGGACGTTCACGGTCCTGCCGTCGGCCAGCCTGCCGTCCACGCCCTTGGCGCCCTGCTCCAGCTCGATCCCGAAGATCTGCGCCGCGATCCAGTCGCCGAGGTGCCCGGTCAGCGCCGGCCGCCGGATGCACGCCGACAGCGCGGAGTCGACGCGGTTGCGCTCCTGGAGCAGCTCGGCCACCCGTTTCACCTCGTTCACCGCGCGCCTCCCGCGAGCTCGCCGAGCAGCCCGGCGAACAGGTCCTCCGACACGATCGGGATGCCGTACGTGCGCGCCTTGTCCGCCTTGCCCGACAACGAGTCCGGGTCCGCCGCGATCACCAGCGCGGTCCGCTTCGTGACGCCGCCCTTCACCGCGAGCCCCGCCGACAGCGCCCTGCTCTCCCACACGTCCCGCGGCTCGCGCATCTCGCCGGTGAACACGACGAGGTCTCCCAGCGACAACCGGACCGGCTCGCGCCGCAGGACCTCCGCCACGTCCACGCCCAGCAGGGACGCGACCAGCCGCAGGTCGGCCTCCTCGTCGGCGGTCACCCGGCCGTCCTCCCAGGCGGCGTCGGCCAGTGCGGCGAGGTAGCCGCGGTGCAGCTCCACCACCTCGGGCAGGCCCAGGCCGACGGCCCGCGCGACGTCGAGCAGCTCCTGCTGCTCCTCCGCCGAGAGGTGGCGGTCCACCAGCGCCCGGTCCAGCACGTCGAGGTATTCGTCGCCGGACGAGCTCTCCGCGCGCGGCAGCAGGTGCACGAGCTTGGCGAGGAAGTGCTGTTCGGACCCGTGCGCGTTGCCTCGTTGCACGGCATAGGTGTTCGCAGTGCGCGGCACTTCCAGACGCACGGGCTCGACGTGGCCCACGCGGTCAAGACACCGCACGAGCAGACCTGCGGACGCGCGCGCGTCGTGCAGTGCCGAGTGCGCCGTGCCCATCGGCACGTCGGCCACCTCGCAGCACGCGGCGAGCGAACGGGACGAAGCGCCCAGGAACCGGCCCGACAGCTCCATCGTGCACAGTCCGGACCCGGCGGCGAGCTCGTGGCCCAGCCGGGCGAACTCCGCCCGCAGGAACCGCAGGTCGAACGAGAGGTTGTGCGCGACGAGCACCCGGCCCGACAGCCGGGCGGCGAGCTCGCCCGCGATGCCGGCGAAGTCGGGGGCGCGGCGGACCTCCGCGGCGCTGATGCCGTGCACGCGCTGAGCGCCGAGGTCGCGGCGCGGGTTGACGAGCGTGCACCACTCGTCGGTCCGGCGACCGGAGCCGTCGACGTGCACGACGGCGACCTCGATCACGCGGTGGTGGTGACCAGGTGAAAGTCCGGTGGTCTCGACGTCGACGACCGCGTACCCGTTGCCCATGCCGGGGCTGTCGTCCGGGCCCGTGGCTTCCGTTATCCGCCGGCGCCGACGTCATCCGTTGGGACTAGTGCCCGGGACGGGCGGGTCCCGGAACTCGTGCTCGCCGCTGAGCCCGAGTGGAGGGTGTCATCCGAGGCTGGGCATCATCTCGCGCGCGACCGAGGCCTTGACGGCGGCGCGGGCCGCCGACAGGTCGTCGACCGCGTAGATCTCCGGGCAGGACGCGATGACGAGGTCCTTGTCCGACGCGACGGTCAGCAGCGAGGCCTTCTCCGTCAACGACTTCGCTTGCCGGACGACTCCCTTGGAGTCGACGCGGATCAACGTGACCCACGTCTCCGACCAGGGGAAGTCGGCCACGGCGCTCGATTTTCGCAGGCCTTCCACATCGAACTCGGCGAATCTGGGCATGTCACCAAGATAACGAGTCGAGGTTGCCGGAACCCAAAGATCACTCTTTCACCGCAACGCCGCCAGCAGATGGGACAGGTTGACACCCACGGCCTCCGCCAACCGGCGCACGACCTCCGGCGCGGGTGCCAGCGGGTGCGTCTCGCGGGTGAACGGCAGGCCCTCGCCACCCGAGAACTTCGACTGCGGCGTGACGGGCGCGAGGATCGGGTACACGCGCCAGCGCGGCACCTTCGAGTCCGCCATGGCGAGCGTGTTCTCGTGCCACAGCATCACGGCAGACGACCGGATGTTGCGCGCGAGGACGCACCCGTAGCCCGTGAGCGTGATGGCGCGCGCGGCCGCACGCACGGGGTTGCGGAAGTCGCCGTCCACGACCCACACGCCGTTCATGACCTCCGCCGAGAGGCCCTCCGCCTCCAGTGCGGCGAGGGTCTCGGCGTGCTGGTCGTCCGCGGCGGCCGTGGCCAGTTCGACGACCTCCTGGACCTCCGACGCCGTGACGACGCGCGCACCGGCCTCAGTGGAGTGGTAGAGCAGCCGTTCGACGATCCGGTCCTCGGCGTAGGCCGACCACTCCTGGGCCTTCTCCCACGCCGACCGTGCGATGAGGTCGGCCTCGGAACCGCCGCGCAGCCGTGCGTCCTGCAGCAGCTGTGCGAGGACCACGGCGATGACGGAGCTCACCAGCGCGTCGTCGTGCGACTCGTCCTCCTCGGGCACGAGAGTGACGACCAGGTCGCGCAGATCGGCGCGCCAGCTCTCGTCGCCCGCCCACACGCCGATGGCGAGCAGGTTCAGGTAGTGGTCCGCGAGGGCCATCCGCACGAGCAGCGGCTGCCCGGCCGCCTCCCGGGCGTCGCGGCGCGCGGTGACCTTGATCTGCTGCCGTTCCGCCGGATCCACCACGCTCACGCGGATCTTGTCGAGTTCGTCGAGGAAGTCGTCCCACCGGTCGTCCGAAAACCGGGCGAAGACGTCGTCCACCTGATACCTCCAGCTCACAGTCGAGCGACGGACTCGAGTACTCGTCTGGTGCGCGCCACTTCGTGCGCGCGGAAGACCGCGGCGCCCGCCAACGCCGCGATCGCAGTCGCGACGAGGGTTCCCTCGACGCGCTCGTGCAGTTCAACGCCGAGGGTCTCCCCGACGAAGTCCTTGTTGGACAGAGCCATCAGCACGGGCCAGCCGGTCGCCACCAAGGCGTCCGTGTGCCGCACCAGCGCGAGGCTGTGCCATGTGTTCTTGCCGAAGTCGTGTGTGGGGTCGATCAGCACGCTCTTGCGCGGCACACCGAGCGCGACCACCTTCTCGGCGCGTGTCGTCGTCTCCGCGACGACGTCCTGCACCAGGTCCGGGTAGCTGACCCGGTGCGGGCGCGTGCGGGGTGGCACGCCGCCCGTGTGCGAGCAGACGTACCCGGCGCCGTACTCCGCGGCCACCTCGGCCAGCTCGGGGTCCGCGCCCGCCCACGTGTCGTTGAGGAGGTCGGCACCGGCCTCGCAGGCGAGCCGGCCCACGTCCGCGCGCCACGTGTCGCTGCTGATGACGAGGTCCGGGTACGCGTCGCGCACACGGGCGATGAACGGCACGACGCGGCGCACTTCTTCTTCGGGGTCGACCAGCTCGCCGGGACCCGCCTTCACCCCGCCGATGTCGACGATGTCCGCGCCCTCGTCGACCACGCGGTGCACGGCCTCCATCGCGACGTCCTCGGCGTAGGTGGCGCCCTTGTCGTAGAACGAGTCCGGGGTGCGGTTGATGATCGCCATCACCAGCGCGCGGTCGCGGACGACGGTCCGGCCGCGGAACTGGAGCTCGATCACATCCCGTGTCTACCAGGTGGTCCCCGGCCTGTGCACATGGCGGACGTCTCATACTGCCTCGCGTGGAACTGGTGAAAGCGGTCGACGGCCTCTGGCAGCGCGGGTGGCTGCCCTACGACGTCCGCGAGGTGGTGTCGCGTTCGCTCGACGAGTCGGCCACCTCTCTTGTGGTGGACGTGATCGCTTTGTCCTGTTCGCCTCATCCGGAGTCGACGGTGCACCCGCGCTGGCGGCGGCAGCTCGAGGAGATCGGCGCCTCGGTGTGGTGGGAGGGGCCGCTGCTGGAGGCGTGGGCGACCCGTCACATCGAGACGCGGGCGTACGCCACTCGCACGGCGGACGACCTGCTGAAGTTCCTCGGCCGGTTGCCGTCGTTGCCGCACATCCTGCCGTTGCCGGGCGACGCGCTGATGTCGGCCGTGCGCGCGGGCGTCGACCCGAAGGTGCTCAACCGGGTGCGCGGGCTGCTCGCGAAGGCGGAGTCGACGTCGTTCCCGGAGGAGGCGGAGGCGTTGTCGGCCAAGGCGCAGGAGCTGATGAACCGGCACGCGCTGGAGCGGGCGGTGCTCGACGCGGACCTGCCGGCGCAGGCGACCTCGCGGCGGCTGTGGCTCGACAAGAGCTACTTCAAGGAGAAGTCGCAGCTGGTGCACGTCGTGGCGACCGCCTTCCGCTCGCGCGCGGTGGCCTACGACGGGTTCGGGTTCGTGGCGCTGGTGGGCGACGAGGTGGACCTGGAGAGCACCGAGCTGCTGTCGACATCGTTGCTGGTGCAGGCGACGCGGGCGATGGTGGCGGCCGGCGGCCGTGCGGGCAAGGGCAGCGAGGCGCGCTCGCGGCCGTTCCGCAAGTCGTTCCTGGTGGCCTTCGCGTCGCGGATCGGCGAGCGGCTGGAGCCCGTGCCCGAGGCCGCGGACATCCCCGACGAACGCCTGCTGCCGGTGCTGGCGGACCGCAAGCAGGCCGTGGACACGCTGTTCGAGCAGATGTTCACGCGCACGCGCACCTCCCGCGTGACGGTGCGCTCGGCGGCGGGCTGGGGGGCCGGCCGCGCGGCGGCGGACGTGGCGGACATCGGAACGCGCCGCAGCTCGGTCACCTCGGGCCACCCCCACCCCTTCGAGTGAACTCCCGGTCTCCCAGAGCCCTTCCGGGGGCTCACCCCGGAAAAACCGTCAGACCCCCTCCCTAACGTCACCCCCATGACATCCACCTTCTTCAACGAGACGAAGCTCGGCGAGATCAACTACCGGCTGAGCGCGACGACGGACTCCGAGGAGTCCCTGGTGCTGGACCTGCTGGGGTCGCTCGACTCCGGCGAGGTCGTCGCGGACGGCCGCCTGCGGCTGCCCGTCGAGGGCGGCACGGCGGTGGGCAGGCTCGTGTCCCGCGTCCTGGCCGCCCAGACCCGCCTGCGCCCCCGCCCGTCCCGCCACGCCAACGCCAACCAGCCCTGGACCGAAGCCCTCGACGCCGAGCTCCGCACCGCCTGGCTCACCGCCACGCAGGACACGGCCCCCGCCCTCGTGAGAACCCTGGCGGTGACCATGCAGCGCTCCACCACGGCCATCCGCGCCCGCGTGGCGAAGGTCGGCTGCGACCCGGACGTCCCGGGCCGCGAACTATCCGCGGAGGCCGCGACCCTGCTGGGGTTGAACTCGGGGTCGGCTCAGGGAAAGACCTGATCCGCCGGCCCCTGCCCGCGGCGGACCCTGGGGTGACCGACCAACCGCAGCAGTCTCCGGGGGTACACAGTGGAAATCGAGGGCCTCTTCACCGCCCTGCTCTTCGGCGCCGCCATCGGCGGCCTGGGCCGCCTGGTGATCCCGGGCAGGCAACACATCTCGCTCCTGGCCACGATCCTGGTGGGCATCGCCGCGGCCCTGCTGGGCACGGCCGCGGCCACCGTCCTCGGCGTGGCGGACACACCGGGCATCGACTGGATCGAGCTGGCCCTGCAGGTGGGCCTGGCGGGCGCCGGCGTGAGCATCCTGACCACCCGTTCCAAGGCCAAGCTCCACCACTGACCCCACGAGCCGGGGACGGGCGGACCCCCAACCGCCCGTCCCCACCCGACCGGCACCGGCGGCTGCCCCACGACGCCTCCGGCCACACGACGCTTCCGGCACACCCGCGCCACCCGGTCTGCAGGCCGCGCACGAGCACCCCTCACACCGCGCCCCGCCACCGAACCGCGGCCCCGGCCGGCCCACCCACCCAGCACCCGTCACCGAGCGGCACCCCGCTCCCCCACCGCACCGCCTGCCAAGCCGCACCCCGGCCACCCCGCCTCACCACACACCCGTGACCGAGGCACCAGCCCGCTCCGCCCCGCACCCGCCGCCGAGCCACGGCCCGGCCGGCCGGCACACCCCACCCGGCGCCGTCACCAAGCCACCCGCCCTGAACTGCACCCGGCGCCGAGTGACAGCCCGGCTGATCGGTGCACCCTCGCCCGGCACCGCTGCCGAGCTACAGCCCGGCCGACCGGCACACCTCGCCTGGCGCCGCCACCGAGCCACCCACTCCGACCCGTACCCGCCGCCGAGTCACAGCCCGGCCGACCGGTGTACCCCACCCGGCGCCATCACCGAGCCACGCCACCCACACCGCAGAAAGCCACCCCACCCCCGACCCTCCGCCTCCCTCACCCGCGCGGCCTCGCCCAACGCTTTCCTGGCCCCCTGCGCTGCCGTCCCCACCGCCCTACCAGCCCCGCTCCGACCCGCACCCATCACCGAGCCACCGCCCAGCTGACCGGTGCACCCCACCCGGCTCCGCCACCGCGGCACGCCACCCACACCGCAGAAAAGCCGCACCCGCCCTTCTGCCTCCTTCACCCGCGCGGCCCCGGCCAACCCGCTTTCCTGATCCCCTGTGCCGCCGCCACCCCACCGCCCTACCAGCCCACCTTCCTGGCAGGCCCCGCCCTTCGACTCCCCGCGCCTCCGGCACCGCGCCCTCGCCCCTTCGGCACCGCGCCCTCGCCGGAACTCGCCCCTTCGACACCCGATCTCGCCCTCCCATCACCCGCCCCCGAGGCATCCGACCTCCCGGCAGACCACCCGTCCGCCGGCACCCCGTCCCCCGGCACCGCACTCACCCCCAGGAGGCAATCCACCCCGAGTGATCAGCGAACGTTCACCCCGCGGCCCACTGCGTCGGACACAATGCGCGCCTCCGAGCCGATGAGGGAGGACCAGTGGTCCGGTTGTGCACAGGCCTGGTGGCCGCGGCGTTGCTCGTCTGCGCCGCCCCGGCTTCGGCGTCGGCGCCGGAGCGGTTCCAGCGCTTCGACACGATGCCGGTGTTCCGCGCCGGCTCGGCAGCCGAGCACACGGCCGCCGAGATCGCCGCGGCCACCGCGGACGGCAAGCTGGTCGTCTACACCGACTCGCCCGCGCGCCGCATCGGGTTCGCCAAGGCGGGCGGGAAGCTCACGCCCGACGGTGTGCTGGCGATGCCCGGTGAGCCGACGTCCGTCGACGTCGTCGGTGGGCTGGCGCTGGTCGCGGTCAACACGTCGAAGTCGTACACCGAGCCGTCCGGTGTGCTGGCGGTCGTCGACCTGGCGAAGCGGGCGATCATCGCGACGCACGAGCTGGGCGGGCAGCCCGACTCGATCGACATCTCCCGCGACGGCCGGTACGCGGCCATCGCGATCGAGAACGAGCGCGACGAGGACGTCAACGGAGGCGTGATCCCGCAGGCGCCGGCGGGGTTCCTCACCATCGTCGACCTCGTCGGCCGGCCTGCCGGCTGGACGCTGCGGAAGGTCGAGCTGACCGGCATCGCCCAGGTCGCGCCGACCGACCCGGAGCCCGAGTACGTCAGCATCAACGGCCGCAACCAGGTGGCCATCACGTTGCAGGAGAACAACCACATCGCGATCGTCGACCTGCGGTCGGGCCGGCTCGTGCGGCACTTCCCGGCCGGCACGGTCACCGTGAGCGGTGTCGACACCGAGGACGACGGACGGATCTCGCCGACCGGCACGATCACCGCCGCCCGTGAGCCGGACGCCGTCGCCTGGCTCGACGACCACACGCTCGGCACCGCCGACGAGGGTGACTACGAAGGAGGTTCGCGCACCTGGACGATCTTCGACGCCGACACCGGCGAAGTCGTGCGGTCCTCGGGCACCGAGCTGCAGCGGATCGCGTTCGAGCAGGGCCAGTACCCGGACGGCCGGTCGGACAACAAGGGCGTCGAGCCCGAAGGCCTGGCGGTCGCGACGTTCGGGCGGGACAGGTACGCGTTCGTCGGGCTGGAGCGCGCCAACCTCGTCGCGGTCTACGACGTGAACGACCCGCGCAAGCCGCGCTTCCTGCAGGCGCTGCCGACCGGGGTCGCGCCGGAGGGCCTGCTGCCCATCCCGGCGACCGGCACGCTCGTGGTGTCCGCGGAGGAGGACTCGGCCGAGGACGGCATCCGCTCGTCGCTCAGCGGGTACCGCCTGACGCGCAAGCCGCTGGCGTTGTCGTTGGCGCACAACGAAGGCACGCCGTCGCTCGTCTCGGACGGCATCGGGTTCGGTGCCCTGTCGGGACTGTCGGGCGTTCCCGGCAACTCCCGCGACGTCGTGGCGGTGACGGACTCGGCCTACCGCCCGACCCAGGTCCTGACCATCGACACGGTGGCCGCGCCGGCGAGGGTCCGCGGGGAGCTGACGCTGACCAAGGGCGGCACGCCCGTCGGGTACGACGGGGAGGGCATCGCCGCGCGCAGTGGCGGCGGTTACTGGATCGCGGTCGAGGGCGACGGCAAGCAGAAGCCGAACCTGCTCGTCGAAGTCGCCGCGTCGGGCGCGGTGACGCGCGAGGTCCCGCTGCCGGAGGCCGTGGCGAAAACGGCCACCGGCAACGGGTTCGAGGGGGTGACGACGGTCGGCGGCGGCCGGTCCGAGCAGGTGTGGCTCGCCGTGCAGCGGGAGTGGAAGTCGGACGTCGCCGGGCAGGCCACGCTGGCCCGGTTCACGCCGGCGACCGGGGAGTGGGCGTTCGCGGCGTATCCGCTCGACGCGGCCCAGGCCGGTGCGTGGACCGGCCTGTCCGAGATCACCGCGGTGGACGACCGCACCCTGCTCGTGCTGGAGCGCGACAACCAGCGCGGCGACGCGGCCAGGACGAAGAAGGTCTACCGGGTCGACATCGGCCGCACCACGCCCGTGCCCGCGGGCGCGGTGAAGCCACTGGTGCCGAAAGCGTTGGAGAAGGACCTGCTGCCCGCGCTGAAGGCCGGCGGCGCCACCGCGCACGACAAGCCGGAGGGCTTGGCCGTGGTCGGGTCCTGGCCGGTGCGGCGGCTGGTCGGCGTGGTCGACAACGACGGCGTGGACGACGCCCCCGGCGAGTCGGTGTTCCTGCGGCTCGGCCGGATCTGATCAGGCGGGTGCGGCGCCGTCCTCACCGGTCGTGCCGGGCAGCGCGAGGTAGGCCGGGCGCAGCAGCGACGCGAGGTCCTCGCGTCCGACGGTGATCGGTACCGACTCGAGCTGGTCCAGCACGGCGTCCGCCCGCACCACCGCGGTCGGGTCGCCGAGGGTGAGGCTCGTCGCGGTCTGCTTCTGCCAGAACGTGTCCAGGCACCGGGTCAGCGGTGGCGCCTCCTCGCGCGCCACCGCGGCGCGGGCCGTGCCGCGCAGCGCGCGGAGGCGGTCGAGCAGGTCCTCGCGGCCGCGGCCGCGCCAGGCGAGGATCTCGAACGGGTCGTTGTCGAACGATTCGGCGAGCAGGTAGCAGGCGGCGGCGAGGTGCTTGCACGGCACCTCCCAGTCCGGGCAGGTGCAGTCCATCGTCAGCTCGCGCTGCGTGGCCGGGAAGAGCCGCAGGCCCAGCGAGGCGAACAGGGTCTCGATGTCGGCGGGCATCTCCCCGGCCAGCAGCTTGGCCGCGTAGAGGGCCTGGCCCGCCAGGGCGTGCTCGATGCGCTGCCACTCTGGCGTGGTGAACGACTTGATCGCGATCCGCGTCTTGTACGGGGTCGGCCGCGAGCCCTGCACCAGCGCGATCACCATGCTGGTGGACAGCGACAGCGACAGCACCTGGCCCTGGCGCGCGTAGTTGCGCCCGCGGGTCAGGCGGCCGCCCATGCCGAACGACTCGAGCACCTCGATGAACCGGCGCGACCACCAGGTGGCGCCGATGTCGCCGCGCTTGCTCACGGCCCTGATGCCGTTGTCCGCCTTGATGGTCTTGCCGTAGCGGGGACGTTCGCCGGACCAGTGCTCACTCACCGACGGCCTCCCCGGACAGCGTCAGCAGGTCGCGCAGCTGGGCGGTGGACAGGTCGGTCAGCCAGTTCTCGCCCGCGCCGACGACCAGTTGGGCCAGTGCGCGCTTCTCCTCGATCATGGTGTCGATGCGCTCCTCCAGCGTGCCGATGCAGACGAACTTGCGCACCTGCACGTTGCGGCGCTGGCCGATGCGGAACGCGCGGTCGGTCGCCTGGTCCTCGACGGCCGGGTTCCACCAGCGGTCCAGGTGGATCACGTGGCTGGCGGCCGTGAGGTTGAGGCCCGTGCCGCCCGCCTTGAGCGACAACAGGAAGAGCTTCGGGCCCTTCGCGTCCTGGAAGCGCTCGACCATGCGGTCGCGGGAGGCCTTGTTCGTGCCGCCGTGCAGGAACAGCACCTCGGTGTCGAAGCGCGCCGCGAGGTAGGGCACGAGCATGCTGCCGAACTCGGTGAACTGGGTGAAGCACAACGCCTTGTCGCCCTCGGCGAGCACCTCCTCCAGCACCTCCTCGAGCCGTGCGAGCTTGCCGGAGCGGCCGGCGACGCGCGACCCGTCGCCGAGGAAGTGCGCGGGGTGGTTGCAGACCTGCTTGAGCTTCGACATCGTCGCGAGCACCAAGCCCTTGCGGCCGATGCCCTCCGCTTCCTCGATCTTCTCGAGCATGTCGTTCACGACGGCCTGGTAGAGCGAGGCCTGCTCGGTGGTGAGGGTGCAGAGCTGGCGCATCTCGACCTTGTCCGGCAGGTCGCTGATGATGCGCGGGTCGGTCTTCACGCGGCGCAGCACGAACGGGTTCGTGATCTTGCGCAGGCGGGCGGCGGCGTCCTGGTCGTTGTGGCGCTCGACGGGCACGGCGAAGCGGGCGCGGAAGGTGTTGATCGAGCCGAGCACGCCGGGGTTGGCGAAGTCCATGATCGACCACAGTTCGGCCAGGCGGTTCTCGACGGGCGTGCCGGTCAGCGCGACGCGGTGGCGCGCCTTGAGCTGCCGCACGGCCTGGGACTGGCGGGTGGCGCTGTTCTTGATGTTCTGCGCCTCGTCGAGCACCACGCGGTCCCAGGTGAGGTCGCCGAGCGCGTCGGCGTCGCGGCCGGCCAGCGCGTACGTGGTGAGCACGAGGTCGTGGCTCTCGACGGCCTCGCGCAACGCGTCGCCGTCGAGGCGGCCCGCGCCGTGGTGCACGTGCACCGAGAGCTCCGGGGTGAAGCGGGCGGCCTCGCGCTGCCAGTTGCCGACGACCGACATCGGGCAGATCAGCAACGTCGGCGGCCGCTTGCCGTGCGCGCGGTTCAGCGCTTCGAGGGCCAGCAGCTGCACGGTCTTGCCGAGTCCCATGTCGTCGGCCAGGCAGGCGCCCAGCCCGATCCTGTCGAGGAACGCGAGCCACGCGAGCCCGCGCTGCTGGTAGGGGCGCAGCCGCGCGCCGAAGTGCGCGGGCGGCTCGACGGGTTCGAGCTGCTCGTCCGCCCGGCCGGTGAGCAGGTCGCCGAGCCAGCCGTCCGCCTCGACGTCCACCAGCGGCAGCGGCAGGCTCTCGTCCTGCTCGGTCAGTCCGCTGTGGAGCATCACCTCGGCGGCGGTCATCTGCCCGCCGCCGCGCTTGAGGAACGCGAGCCCCGCGGCGAGGCGCTTCTGGTCGACCTGCACCCACTGGCCGCGCACCTTCACCAGCGGCACCTTGGCCCTGGCGAGCTCGGCCAGCTCGGCGCCGGTGAGCGTGTCCTCGCCGAGGGCGAGCTCCCACCTGTAGTCCACGATGGACTTGAGGCCGATCTCGCTCTCCTTGGCGACGGTCCCGGCCGTACCGCGGCTCTTGGTGGTGAGCTTCAGCCCGAGCTTCGTCCGCTGCCGCCACCACGACGGCAGCAGCACGCCGAAACCCGCCTGCGCCAGCGCGGGCGCCGCGGTGAGGAACCGGTACGCGCCCTCAGCGTCGACCTCCAGCTCCGCCGGGTGCGCCCCGCGCAACGCCTCGTCGAGGTCGGGGTGCAGCTTGCTCGCGCGCCCAAGATCGGCGAGCAGGTGTTCCTGCGGCGCGGGGATCCAGCGCCGCAGCACGCCGTCGTCGGCGAACCACACCTGCTGCGCGGGCACCAGCACGCTCGGCTCGTCGACGGCCTGCAGCAGGAACTCGACTGCCCACTCGTCCTCTTGGCGCTGCTCGGGCGAGCGCAGCCGGAAGCACGTGCGCACCGGGCTCTCGTTGCCCGCGCTGCCGCGCCACCGGTCGAGCTGCTCGCGCAGTTCGTAGAGCTCCACCGGGTCCGCGTCGAACGCCGGCTCCCCGGTGAGCGCGGCGAGCCACGCCTCGGCCGTGGTGCCGCGCCCCCGTCGTCCCGGCGCGAGCCGGGTGCCGCCCAGCCTGCCGCGCACCTGGTCGTCGACGGCGGTGGTCAACGCCGCGCGCACGAGCTCGGCCGGGTCGCCGGCGACCTCTTCGCAGCGGCACGCGGGGGGCATCGCGGTCTGCAACGCCGCGAACCGCGCCGAGTCCGTTCCCGACAGCACCGGCACCCACCGCGCGACGGCCTGGTCCGGCGCGACCGACGGCAGCACGCGCCCCCGGTCGACGAGGTCGGCGGCGAACCCCGCGACGTCGAACACGAACCGGGCGGAGTCGCTCAGCCGCACCTCGGCGCCGCGGTCGACCGTCCCGCCGAGACGGACCACGGGCACGTGCCACTGCCGCAGCTGCACCTTGCCGCGCTGGGCGCGTCCGGCCGTCAACGGGTCGCGCACGAGTTCCGGTGACGCCATCGGCCCCGACGAGAACGACGGCAGCAACAACGCCCGTGTGGTCGTCTCAACGCTTTCCACCCCAAGCGCTTCAGCCAGCGACTCGGCCGTCGCGGCGAAGGGGTGCGGTGCGTCCCGACGCGTGCTCTCGGTGCGTGCGGGCAGCCTGGCATCCTCGGCCCACAACGCGAGGGCGCCATCGGTCGTGCACAGGCCATGCAGTACGAGCACCTCTGAACCCTATGTGCTCACATTGGGGTCATGGTCGAAGACTCCCCTGTCGTGCTGGACGGTCGGTCCCTCGGCGCCGATGACGTGGTGCGCGTCGCGAGGTACCACGCCCCCGTGACCTTGGACGCCGACGGACTCGCACGCCTCGAAGCGTCGTGGCACGCCAGCCAGCGCCTCGTGGTGCGACGGCAGGTCTACGGCCGCACCACCGGCGTTGGTGCGAACCGCGACCAGATCATCAGCACCGAGGGGTGGGCGGAGCACGGCCTGCGCCTGCTGCGCAGCCACGCGGGCGGCCTCGGCGGCATGCTCCCCGAGGAACAGGTGCGCGCCATGATGGTCGTGCGCCTGAACCAGCTCCTCGCGGGCGGGGCGGGGGTGCGCCCGGCCGTCGCCGACGCCCTGCTCGCCGCCCTGAACAGCAGCTGCTACCCCGGCGTCCACGAGTACGGCGCCATCGGCACCGGCGACCTGACCGCGCTGGCCGAGACGGGCCTCACCCTGCTCGGCGAGCGCTACTGGCTCGGCTCGACGCAGACCCCGGACCCGATCGAGCTCGACTCGGGCGACGCGCTGGCGTTGATCAGCAGCAACGCCCTGACCATCGGCATGGCGGGCCTGGCCTGGCGCGACACCCACCAGCTGCTGAAGGCGACGCACGTGGTGGCCGCCCTGTCGTTCCTCGCGGTGGACGGCGCCGTGGAGGCCTATGACGAACGCGTCCACCAGGGCCGTCCCCACCCCGGCCAGGTCGCGGTGGCCGCCGAGATGCGCCGCCTGCTGGCCGAGCCCTCCCGCGCGCCGGCGCGGATCCAGGACCCGTTCGGCTACCGCTGCTTCCCGCAGATCCACGGCCCGGCCGTCGACGCCGCCACCGACCTCGGCCGGGTCCTGGACGTGGAGTTCAACGCCGCGGCCGAGAACCCGCTGATCGTCGCCGACCACTTCGGCCCGTCCGACGACGCCGCGTACCACCACGGCGCGTTCCACAGCGCCTACCTGGGCCAGGCCCTGGACCGCCTGCGCCTGTCGATGCTGCACACCGGCCACCTGTCGACCGCCCGCCTGGCCACCCTGGTGGAACCGAACTTCACGGGCCTGCGCCCGTTCCTCGCCGAGGGCGTGCCGGGCAGCTCGGGCTTGATGATCCTGGAGTACAGCGCCAACTCCGCCCTCGCCGAGGTCCGCACCCTGGCCGAGCCGGCGAGCATCGGCAACGCCGTCGTGTCGCGCGGCCAGGAGGAGAACTCGAGCTTCGCCTTCCAGTCGGCCTCGCAGGCGCTGCGGTCGCTGGGGGCGTTCCGGCTGGTGCTGGCCTGCGAGGTGGTGGCGGCGGTGCGCGCGCTGCGGCTGCGCGGGGTGGCGCCGGAGACGCCGGCGCTGCGGGCGGCGTTCGAGGCGGCGGAGGCGAAGCTGAACCCGGACATGGCGGACCGGCAGCTGAGCCCGGACGTGGAGGTGGCTTCGGGGCTGCTGGACGACTTCGCGCACTGCTGAGGGCCGTGGGCGGGTTCGGTCCGGGGGTGGGTGGTGGCGGTTGAGGGTGGTTGCGGCGGTGGGATGCGGATGGGAGCTGAGCGGTTGGGAGACGGGTGGGGGCGGCGGGTCCGGCTCGGGAGCCTGATGAGGGCGAGGCTGACGGAGGGCGGGGCTGACGCGGGCAGGGCTGGCGGGGGCAGGGCTGGCGGGGGCAGGGCTCGCGGGGGCAGGGCTCGCGGGGGCGGCTGAGGGAAGGGCCGGCGGGTCAAAGCTGGCAGGGAACAGGGCTGCGGAAGCGGGCTGGTGGCGGCGGGCTGGCGGCGGCTGGGCCAGCTGGCTGGGGGCAAGGGCTGACTGGCGGCGGGGCGGGCTGGCGGCGGGACTAGCCGGCTGGCGGTGGGGCCGGGTGAGGCCGAGATGTTGAGCAGGGCGGGAGCGGCCGGGGCGACGGGTCCCGCACGCGAGCCTGGGGAGGCTGGCTGGGCTGGGGTCGGTTGGGAGCAGGGCCAGCGGGACAGGGGCGCTGGGAAGGGCGGCGAAGTCAGGTTCTGGCGGTAGCGGATCAGGCGAGTGGCGGGCCTGACTGGGGCGGCGGCGCCACCGCGGGCAGTCGTGGCGGCGGGCGAACCTGGGTCGGGGCGGTTCGGGGTCGGAGCGGGCTGGGGGTCAGGGCGGGCT
>NZ_JBHXCW010000049.1:0-39725 GCF_042725365.1 Lentzea sp. NPDC060358
GTGCCGCCCGCTGTGCGGACCGCCTCCGCCACCGCGGCGCCCAGGCCGCCCGCTCCTCCGGTCACCAGCACGTTGCCCTGCATCAGGCCCTCCTCGACAGGATCTCGGTCGTCGAATGTCCCCGGTGGTACGGCACGACGACGGTGCGTCCGCCCCAGCGCCGCACGACCTCGGTCTCCGGCAGCAGTTCCGCGGTGTAGTCGCCGCCCTTCACCCACACGTCGGGACGCAGCCGGCCCAGCACGGCCGACGGCGTGTCCTCGCCGAACACGACCACGTCGTCCACGGACTCGAGCGCGCGCAGCACCTCAACCCGCTCGTCCTGGTGGTTGACCGGGCGGCCCCCGCCCTTGAGCCGCCGCACCGACTGGTCGGAGTTGAGGCACACCACCAGGCAGTCGCCCAGGGCGCGCGCC
This sequence comes from Lentzea sp. NPDC060358, assembly GCF_042725365.1. Lineage (NCBI taxonomy): Bacteria > Bacillati > Actinomycetota > Actinomycetes > Pseudonocardiales > Pseudonocardiaceae > Lentzea > Lentzea sp. NPDC060358. Next base: position 417 of record NZ_JBHXCW010000049.1, read on the forward strand.
GCCGCCAGCATCCGGACGTGGCCGGGGTGCAGGACGTCGAAGCACCCGCCGGTGGCCACCACGGTTCCGCCGCGCCGGCGCACTTCCTCCACAGTGGACGGCACCGGGGCGCGCAGCCCGGAGATGCCGCCGCCGCGGAGGAACTCGCCCGCGGACGCGACCGCTCCCGAGATCGCCTCGTCGTACGCGGCGCCACCGGCCAGCAGCACGGCCGCGGCGACGGCGAACCGGTCCCCCGCCCCGCACGGGTCGGCCGCCGGCACGGGTGCCGCGGGCACGGCGACCGGCGTCCCCCCGCTGTGGAGCACCGCGCCGCCGCTGCCGAGCGTCACCACCACGGCGCGTGCCCGCCACCGCTCCCGCAGCACGCGGGCGGCCTCGTCCGGATCGTCCGTGCCGCCGAACGCCGTGGCCTCCGGCAGGTTCGGCGTCACCAGCCGGGCACCCGGCACCGGGGCCGGTCCGCGCGGGTGCGGGTCCCAGACCACCGGGACGCGGGTGAGCACCCGCCGCAGCCGGTCGTCGCGCAGCAGCCCGCGGCCGTAGTCCGACGCCAGCACGAAGTCCGCGGACAGCACCGCGTCCAGCATGTCGTCGGTGACGCGCGGCCGCCCGGAGCCACCGCGGTCCAGGCGTGCCAACGACGTCCCGCCGCACCGCAACCGCGTCTTCACCGGGACGGAGTCGACGTGCCCGAACATCGCGGGCACCTCCACCAGCGACCGCAGCCGCTCCCCCGTCTCGTCGGCGGACAGGGCGCTGACCAGCGTCACGTCCACTCCGTCGCGCGCGGCCATCGCCGCCGCGAGCGCGGCCCCGCCCGGACGGGGGTGTTCGGCGGTCACGTCGAGCACGGGCGCCGGTGCGTCCGGGCAGAGCCGGGAGACGGTGCCCTCGACGTCGACGTCGAGCAGCGAGTCCCCCACCACGACCAGTTTCACGACGCCCTCCGGCGGGCCACCGGCAGCGCGGCCTCGAACGCCTCGCACAACGCGTGCACGGCCACGAGCTGCGCCTCCTGCACGTTGCACGCCTCGCCGGGCAGCGCCAGCACGTCGTCGGCCAGCGCGGCCAGCGGGTTCGGCAGCGGCCCGGTCAGCGCCCACACCACCGCACCGGTGGCACGTGCGGCGTGTGCGGCCTCCAGCAGGTTCGGGCTGCTGCCGCTCGTCGAGAGCAGCACCACCACGTCGCCGGAGCGGGCGTGCGCCGTCACCTGGCGGGCGAAGACCTGGTCGTAGCCGTAGTCGTTGGCGATGGCCGTGACGCTCGAGGTCTCCGCGCACAACGCCAGCGCGGAGAACGGCGCGCGGTCGTGCCGGTAGCGGCCCACGAGCTCGGCGGTGAGGTGCTGGGCCTCGGCGGCCGACCCGCCGTTGCCCGCCGCGAGCAGCCGGCCGCCGCCGAGCAGCAGGCGCGCGAGGGCCGTTCCCCACCGCCGCACGCGCGGGGCTTGGGCGCGCAGGCCGGACAACGTGGTCGTCAAGCCGTCGAGATGGCTTTCGACGGTCATCGCGCCACCGCCAGGCCGTCGTTCGCGCACACCCGGTCGTAGACGCGCTCCGTCCGGGACGCCACCGCGTCCCAGGTGTAGCGGGCCTCGACGCGATCCCGTCCGGCGAGGCCGAAGGCCGTACCGCGCGAGCGGTCCGCGAGAACCGCGCGCAGCGCGCGTCCGAGGGCACGCGGGTCACGCGGCGGGGTCAGCACACCGGTGACGCCGTGGACCACGGTGTCGGTCAGGCCGCCCACGGCGGACGCCACCACCGGCACACCGCAGGCCATCGCCTCCAGCGGCACGATGCCGAACGGTTCGTACCACGGCACGCACGCCACGACATCGGCCGAGCGCAGCAGTGCGGGCATGTCCGCGCGGTCGACCTGTCCGATCAGGTGCACGCGGTCCGCCACCCCGTGCGCCCGCGCGCAGTCGCGGAGCCGGCGCGCCTCGGGGTCGTCGTCCAGGTCCCGCGAACCGCCCGCGATCACCAGCTCGGCGCCCGCCACCTGCGGCAGTGCGGCGACCAGGTCGTCGAAACCCTTGCGCGGCACCAGCCTGCCGACCGACACGATCCGCTGCGGCGCGGTGCGGTGCGCCACGGGACCGGTGGTGGTGAAAGCCGTGGTATCCACGCCGCACGGCACGACGGAGGTCTTCGACCGCCACAGGCCCAGGGCGGTCAGCTCGCGCACCTCGTCCTCGCACGTGGCGGCGATGGCGGCGGCTTCCCGTCCCACCAAGCGTTCCACCGCGATCCGCTCGGGCGGGCTGGTGTCCCCCGCGCCCTGGTGGCGGCGCTTGACGGTGCCCAGCGCGTGGTAGGTGTGCACGACGGGGACGCCCGAGCCGCGCGTGGCGAGCACGGAGGCGAGACCGGACATCCAGAAGTGGCTGTGCACGACGTCGGGTGCCGCGCCGGACTTCCAGTCCTGCCGCAGGAAGCGGGCGAACTCGGTCATGTGCGGGAGGAGGTCGTCCTTGGGCACCGCGCGGGCCGGTCCGGCCGGCACGTGCACGACCTCGTAGCCGTCGCGGGTGCGGACGCGGCGCGGCAGCCCGCGGGCGTCGCGCCTGGTGTGGACCGTCACCTCGTGCCCGCGCCGCACCAGGGCCGCCGCCAGTGCCGCGACGTGCACGTTCTGCCCACCCGCGTCGGCACCTCCCAGAGCCGCGAGCGGACTGGCGTGCTCCGACACCATCGCGATCCTCATCCGATCACCTCCTCCAGCAGCACGTCCCAGTTGCGCAGGAACGCGTCGAGTCCGTAGTGGGCCAGCGCGAACTCGCGGGCCCGTCGTCCCCGCCCGGCGGCGAGCGCCGGGTCGGCGACCAGCTCGCGGGTGGCACGTGCCAGCTCGTCCACGTCGGTCGAGATGGCACCGGTCTCCGGCGGCACGGCCCGGATCGCCTCCGTGCTCGCGAGGGCGACGACGGGCATGCCGATGTGCATGGCCTCGAGCAGCGAGAGCCCGAGCGAGGTCCAGCGCGGGGTGTGCACGTAGACCCGGCGGCGGGCCAGTTCCGCGTGCAGCGCAGGCAGGTCGTGGTCCCCCAGACCGCCGATCTCCCCTGTGTTCATGCCGAACACGTCGATCGGGGCGAACCGCGGCAGCAGGTCCGTGCCGACGATCCGGCCGCGCCGCACCGGGTCGTTGATCACCGCGGCGGCGCGCGGGAGCTCGCCGGTGTAGAGCGGACCGGGGTCCACGACGCCGTGTTCGACGACGACGGTCCTGGTGCTGCCGCAGTCCCACATCAGGTCGTTGAAGTGCGTGACGTGGACGAGGGTTCCGTCCCAGTCCGCCAGGGGGTGCTGCTGGGCCGGGGCGCCCGGCGTGTTGTGCTCCAGGTACACGCGCGGAACACCCGCCGGGATCTGCGACAGCTCCTCCAGCCGCTGCACCACGACGACGTCGGCGTCCACATCGGACGAGGAGACCTCGGTGGCGCGCCAGGGTCTTCCGGCGAGCCCGATGCCGAGCGGTGGACCGGGAACGAGGTACTCGTGCCGGCCCTGGACGAACGAGTGCGTCCACGAACCGTGCACGTGCCACAGCAGGATCCTCACGCCGTCACCTCCGCCACGGCCGTCACGACGTCCGCGGGCTCGACCAGGTCGAGGCACGGGTGGCCCGGTACCGGGCAGTCGCGCGCCCTGGTTCCGCGGCAGGGCGCGTTCTGGTCGCCCAGCAGCACGTGCCGGCCGTGCGGCGCCCAGCGGGCGGCCGGCACGACCGGGGCGAACAGCGAGACGACCGGCGTCCCGACCGCGGCCGCGAGGTGCGCCGGCCCGGTGTTGCCGACGACGACGGCGTCCGCGCCGGCCAGGACGCCGCTCAGCTCGCGGAAGGTGGTGCGCCCGCCCAGGTCGGTTCCGCACGCTCCCGCGACGTGGCCGGTCAGCGCGGTCTCCGCCGGGCCTCCGGTCACGACGACGCGGGCCCCGGCCGCGGTCAGCGCGACCACGGCCTTCGCCCAGCGGTCGGGCGACCAGGTGCGGGCGGGCGCCGACGCACCGGGGTGGACGACCACGTACGGGCGGTCCAGGCCGGTCTCGGGAGGGTCGGTGACGGCGAGCCCGCCGTCGTCGCCCTCCGGCAGCGCGAAGCCCGCTGCGCGCGCGACTCCCAGCGCCCGCAGGGATTCCGGGATGTCGGGGTCGTCGGTGAGCCGGACGTCGAGCAGCGATCCGGGGTAGTCGGCCGATCGCGCCACGATCTCCGGCACGCCCGCGAGCCGCAGCACCAGCGCCAGCGGCAACGGGCTCTGGTGGAACGACGTCAGGACCAGCGCCACGTCGGCGCGGATGCCGTGCACCAGCGCGATGACGGCCTCGACGTCGACCGGCCGCACGGCCGGCGCGGGGTGGACCACCCACGGGCACTCCCACTCCACGATCCGCGCAACTCCCGGCAGCAGTTCCGCCGCGTGCACGCCGTTCGGTCCGCACAGGACCACGACCTCGCCGGACGCCGCCGCGGCACGTACCGCCGGTCCGGCCAGCAGCACGTCGCCGTCGCTGTCGAGCCGGGCGACGAGCGTCCTCACCGGAGCGTCCTGATCGCGCTCAGCAGGTCGCGTGCGGTGCGCGGGGCCCGTTCGACCTCGTCCGCCCTGGTCACCGGCGTGGGCACCAGGACGGGCACGGCCCCCGCGGCCCGCGCCGCCTCGACGTCCGCGCCGATGTCGCCCACCAGCACCGTGCGCGCCGGGCTGACGTTCAGGGCCGCGCACGCCGCGAGCACCATGCCGGGCGCGGGTTTGCGGCACGCGCAGCCGGCCTCGGGGCTGTGCGGGCAGATCTGCCACGTGCCGAACCGGCCGAGCAGCTCCTCCACCCGTGCGTTCACCAGCGCGACCTGGGTCGCGGTGACGAGCCCTCGCCCGATGCCCGACTGGTTGCTGATCACGCCCGTGCGCAGTCCGCGGGCCCGCAGGGTGTCCAGCGCTTCCCGCGCGCCGGGCATCGGGGTGACGCGAGCCGGATCTCCGTTGTACGGCACGTCCTCGATGAGAGTGCCGTCGCGGTCGAACAGCACCGCGTCGAAAAGCTCGTCCATAGAGGAGAGTTAGCCTGGAAAAACGCCTTGAAACGCCACTCGCCGCAGCGGTTGCGGGGCGGGTTACAGCTTGGGGCTGCCGGGCACGTGGTCGCCCTTCCCGATTCCCCGCAGGAGTGCCCGAAGCGCCTTTTCCGCGTCGTGCCGGGGTTTCCAGCCCAGTTCCGTCCGGGCGCGCGTCGCGTCCAGCAGCGGGGACTTGAGGGCCAGGTCCACCCATCCCGGCGGCGTGGGCTGCAACCGCAGGCGCCAGCTCACGTTCGCCGCACCGCGCACCAGCCCCGCCGGAACGGCCACGTGCCGGCCTCCCAGCGCCTGCGCCAGCGCACGCGGAGTGACGACCGGGTCGGCCACGAGGTTGACCGCGCCGGGCAGCCTGCCGCGCAGGATGCGCACCAGCGCGTCGGCCACGTCGTCGGCGTGGACGAACTGCAGCACCAGGTCGCGCGGCAGCGGCAGGACGGGGATCCGGCTCCGGAACAGCGCTTTCGGCACGAGGCCGCCGAGGAAGTAGTCGTGGATCTCCGACCCGGCGTCCGACTGCAGCACGAGTCCCGGTCGCGGCCGGGAGATGAGCAGGCGCGACTCGAACTGCGTCAGCAGGTGCTCCACGGCGGCCTTGTGCCTGCTGTAGAACGACGACGTCACGCCCCTGGTGGGCCAAGACTCGTCCACGCGGCGGTCTTTCGACCCCGGTGAGTACGCGCCGACCGAGGACATGTGCACGAGGTGCGGCACGCCCGCGTCCGCCGCGGCGCCGAAGACGCGGCCCGACCCGGCGACGTTGACGCGGTAGGTCAGGCGCTCGTCGCGGGCGGGCTGGATGAGCCAGGCGAGGTGCACCACGGCGTCGGCCTTCTCGAACGCGGCCCTGAGCGGCTCCTCCGCTCCCGCACGGCCGATGTCGATCGGCGTCCACGTCACGCCCCGGTACGGCGGCGCGTCGCCGGGTGGCCTGCGGGAGACGCCGTGCACCTCGATGTCGGGTTCGTCGGCGAGCCTGCGCAGCAGTGCCGTTCCCACGTTGCCGGTCGCGCCGGTGACGACGACCTTCACGACCGCGCCCGCGCGGTCTCGCGGTCGTTCGCCCTCTGGATGGCGTCGACGAGCTCGTCCTTGCTCATCCGCGAGCGGCCCGTCACGCCCAGGCGCTTCGCGATGTCGTAGAGGTGCTGCTTGCTCGCGTTCGCGTCGACGCCGCCGGCCGTCTGCCCGCGCGCCGGGGTGCCGCGCTCGGCCCGCGGGTCCGACGGCCCCTTCTCCTGCTTGGCCTCCCAGTGGTCGCCGACCTTCTCGAAGCCGTGCTTCAACGCGGAGTACGCGGTGCGGTGTGCCCGTTCGCCCTCCCCGTAGGTCTCGACGGCCGAGTCGTGCGCCTTGATCCACGTCCGCTGCGCCTTGCGCGGTGAGCGCGCCACCGTGCTGGGCAGCTCCTGACGACCGGGCATGGGTCCCCTCCCAGGTTTCGGCCTGCACCGGCGGGTACCCGCCCGCCATGACCGCCATGCACGCCATCGACGTCCACAGCCCGCGCGACTCGCAGCTGGTCGGCTGGCTCCCCGCCGCGACGCCCGCGGAGGTGACCGCCGCGCTGACCACCGCCCGCTCCGCTTTCCCCTCCTGGGCCTCGACTCCCGCCGCGGACCGCGGTGCCGCGCTGCGCGCCGCGGCGGCGTCGTTGCGCTCGCGGGCGAGCGATCTCGCGACGGTCGTGGAGACCGAGACGGGCCGCCCGGTCGCCTCGGCCCGCGAGGGCGTGCTGGCGGGCGTGTCGACGCTGGAGCAGTACGCGGAACTCGGTCCGGTCCACCGTGGACGGTCGCTGCTCGGCTCCGCGGTCGACTTCACGGTCCCCGAACCGCGCGGGGTGGTCGTCGCGCTGACGCCGTGGAACGACCCGGTGGCGGTGGCGTGCGGGCTCCTGGGCGCCGCCCTCGTCACGGGCAACGTCGTGGTGCACAAGCCGAGCGAACGCTGCCCGCACACCGGTCTGCTGCTCGCCACCGCCCTCGCCGGCTGTTTTCCCGCCGGGGTGCTGCAGACGCTGGTCGGTGACGGCGCGATCGGCGAGGCGCTGGTGCGGTCGGCGGAGGCCGACGTCGTGGCGCACGTCGGCAGCACCGCGACCGGCCGGGCGATCGCGGCGGTCTCGTCCGCGAAGCTGCTGCTGGAGAACGGCGGCAACGACCCGTTGGTCGTCGACGACGACGTGGACCCGCAGTGGGCGGCCGCGCAGGCGGCGCTGGGGGCGTTCACCAACGCGGGCCAGATCTGCACCTCGGTCGAACGGATCTACCTGCACGAGGCGATCGCGGCCCCGTTCCTCGCCGCGCTGTGCGAGCAGGCCCGGTCGTGGAACGAGGACCCGCAGCCGCTGGTCGACACCCGGCAGCGCGAGTTCGTGCACGGCCAGGTCGCCGAGGCCCTCGCGGCGGGAGCGTCCGCCCTGGCCGGCGGAGCGGTGCCGGACGGCCGCGGCGCGTACTACCCGGCGACGGTGCTGGCGGACTGCTCCGGCGCGATGCGGGTGATGTGCGAGGAGACGTTCGGACCGGTCGCGCCGGTGCAGGTGGTGTCGTCGTTCGACGAGGCGCTGGCGGAGGCGTGCTCCGGCGACTACGGCCTGGCGGCCACCGTGCTGACCGCGTCGATGGAGCACGCGCAGCGGGCCTGGCGGGCGCTGCCGGTCGGCACGGTCAAGGTCAACGCCGTGTTCGGCGGCGCACCGGGCGGTGCCGCCCAGCCGCGCGGCGCGTCCGGCACGGGGTTCGGCTACGGGCCCGAGCTGCTCGACGAGATGACCACGACCAAGGTCGTGCACGTGGGACTGCCTAACGGCCGGTCGTGACCAGCCGGAACCCCGCTTCGACGACCTCGTCCCGCGGCACGACGTTGCGGGTGTCGAAGAGGAACGGGGTCCTGGTGCGGGCGGCCAGGTCCGGCCAGTCGAGCTCGGCGAACTCCGGCCACTCCGTGAGCACCAGCACGGCGTCCGCGTCCTGCACCGCCTCGGCGGCGCTGCCCACGACGGCGATGCCGGGCCGGTCCCGCGTGACGCACGGGTCGTAGGCGCGCAGCACCGCGCCCTCCCGCAGGAGGATCTCCGCCACCACGAGTGCGGGCGAGTCGCGCAGGTCGTTCGTCCCGGCCTTGAAGGTCAGTCCCAGCACCGCGATCCGCGTGCCGGCGAGGTCGCCCACCTCGGCGCGCAGCCGGTCGGCGACGCGCTGCGGCTGGCGGCGGTTGGTGCTGATCGCGGCTTCGAGCGTGGCGAAGCCGAGGCCCGCCGACCGGGCCGTCGCGAGCAGCGCCAGGGTGTCCTTCGGCAGGCACGAGCCACCCCAGCCCGGTCCGGGGGCGAGGCAGGACGCGCCGATCCGGTCGTCGAGCCGCATGCCCTCGGTGACGCCGCCGACGTCGGCGCCGAACTCCTCGCACAGCTCGGCGATCGTGTTGACGTAGGACAGCTTCAGCGCGAGGAAGCAGTTGCTCGCGTACTTCACCAGCTCGGCGCTGGTGGTGTCGGTGAGGACGACCGGCGCGCCGGTCCCCGCGTACAGCCCGGCCACCTCGCGGGCCCGCCGTTCGTCCTGCGCGCCGACCACGATCCGCTGTGGCCGCAGGAAGTCCTCGACGGCACGGCCCTCGCGCAGGAACTCCGGGTTGGAGACGGCACCGGGGTACCGGGCCGCGGTGCCGACCGGGACCGTCGACTTCAGCACGACCGGTGCCGACGCCCGCGCGACCACGTCCTCGACGGCGGACAGGTCGGCCTCGCCGTCGTCCCCGGCGGGCGTCGGCACGCAGACGAAGACGTAGTCCACATCGGACAGTGCACTGCCCGGTGCGAACCGCAGCCCTCCGCCGGCCAGCCCCTCGGCGACGAGCTCGGCGAGGCCCGGCTCGTGCAGCGCGACCTCGCCCGCGGTCAGCGCCGCGATCTTGGCCTCGTCCACGTCCGCGCAGACCACGTGGTGCCCGAGGTGCGCGAAGCACGCGGCCGTCGTCAGACCGACGTAGCCCGCCCCGATGACTCCGATTCGCACAGCACGTCTCCCGTCGCGTCGAGCACTTCGTCCACGGTGATCTCCAGCAGACCCGGATCGGCTTCGGCCGCGAACGTGTCGCCGGTCCTGCCGTGCCACAGGACCCGGTGCGGGCCGCGCAACGGACCCCACCGCCGTGGTGACACGGGGCCGAACAGCAGCACCGACGGCGTCCGGTAGGCGGTGGCGACGTGGGCGACCCCGGTGTCGCCGCAGATCACCAGCCGCGCGGTCGCCACGAGGTCGAGAAGCTCGGAGAGACTGCCGCGGAACGGGTCCGGCGTGATCCGGCGGGCGAGGTCGAGCTCCCCGGGCCCCGCAGTGACCACGACGTCCGGCCCCAGCGCGCGGGCGACGGCCGCGTACCTCTCCGCCGGCCACCTGCGGGCGCCGGTGCTCGCGCCGGGGTGCAGGACGACCGCGCCGGTCCGCTCCCCCGCCGGGCGCAGCCGGAAGTCGTGGGGATCGCACCGGATTCCGTGCCGGTGCAGGAGATCGCACCACCGCAGCACCTCGTGCCGGTCCGGCACCCAGGTCCGCTCGTCGTGGGAGATCACGTGTCCCGGCGCGGTGGCCCTCAGCCGGTCCAGGCTCTGCGGCCCCCTGCCGTGCAGGTTGACCGCGAGGTCGGGCTCGACGAAGTCGATGGGCGCCAGCTCCTCCGTGGGCAGCAGCCGGTCCACGGCCTCGACGCGGTCCACCACGCCGGCCAGCCAGGCCGGTGCCGCGAGCGTGATCTCCGAGCGCGGGAACGCCGCCCGCAGACCGCGCAGGGCGGGCACCGCGGTCAGCAGGTCGCCCAGCCCGAGCGCCCGCAGCACCAGGACCCTCACCGCCGCACCCGCCGGTGCCGCAGCTCGCCGCGCAACCGGTGCCAGCACGCGGCCGGGGGGATCAGGGCGCTCGTCACGGTCATCCGCGCGACCTCGGCCGCGGTCCGCGGCCCCGGTGCGATCCGCGCGAGCGCGAACCACGCGGTCCGTCCTATCCACACCGCGGCGAGCGCACCCCCGCCGCGCCGCCACCCCACCGCCCCGCAGAGGACGGCCAGCACCCCGGCCGCCGTCGTGACCGCGTGCGCCGGCAGGCGTCCCGGCCGGCCACCGATGCGCGACCGCCAGCGCGCTCCCGCCAACCGGCGCATCAGGGCGTCGTCGGCGTTGCCGCGCTGGTCGCGCACGCTCGTCAGAAAAGTCGCGGGCTTCACCGGGTGCGTGGTGGTCCGCGCTCCGCGCACGATCCGGTACCCGTGGTCCTGCACGCGCAACGCCAGTTCGGCGTCCTCGCGGTAGGCGCGCGGGAACCGTTCGTCGAAGCCACCGGCCCGTGCCAGGGCTTCGCGCCGGTAGGCCATGTCCGCGGTGATCCAGTGCGCGGTGGCGAGACCGGCCGTGCCGCGTTCGGCGTCGGTCGGCCTGCGGTCGTCCGGCAGCGGCACGACGATCCGCGCCTGGCTCGCGCCGACGTCGGCGGGCAGGCCCTCCAGGTCCGCGGCGAGCCGCGCCTTCCAGTCGGGGGCGAGCACCACGTCGTCGTCGACGAACGCCACCCAGTCGCCGCGCGCCTCCCGCCAGCCGGTGTTGCGCGCGGCCGCCGGCCCGAGGCGGGTCTCGCGGTCGTCCACCACGATGATCTCGCACGGGTCCGGACCCTCGCCGGCGGCGAGCGCGTCGAGCAGGACGTCCAGGTTCGGGCGGCCGACGGTGGGGATCACGACCGAATAATTCATCGGCGCACCACGTACGGGCCGATGGCGAGCAGGTCGACCGGCGACGACCCGAAGCACTCCAGCGCGTCGCGCGGGGTGTCGACCATCGGCTGGCCGGCGGTGTTGAGGCTGGTGTTCACGACCACCGGCACGCCGGTGCGGGCCTCGAACTCGCGCAGCATCCGTTCCAGCAACGGGTCGTCCTCGACGGTCTGAGCGCGTGCGGTGCCGTCGACGTGCACCACGGCGGGAATCCTGTCCCTCCACTCCGGACGGACGTCGTGCACGAAGAGCATGTAGGGGCTGGGCATCGGGCCTCGGGTGAAGATGTCGGCGGCCCGGTCGGCGAGCACCATCGGCGCCACGGGCCGGAACTGCTCGCGCCCCTTCACGTCGTTGAGCCGGGTCAGGTTTTCGGCGTGGCAGGGGTTCGCGAGCAGCGAACGGCGACCGAGCGCCCGCGGGCCGTACTCGCTGCGGCCCTGGAACCACGCCACGATCTTGTTGCCGGCCAGCGCCTGCGCGACCTCCGCCGCGATGTCGGCGGGTTTCTCGAACGGCACGGCGGCCACCCGCAGCACCCGTTCGACCTCCTCGTCGGAGAAGCCGCGGCCGAGATCGGCGCCCGGCATCGGCGACACGCGGTCGGTGGTCGCGGCGAGCGCCGCTCCCAGCGCCGTGCCGGCGTCGCCCGCCGCGGGCTGGACCCAGACCTCGTCGAACGGTCCCTCGGCGAAGATCCGCGTGTTCGCGACGCAGTTCAGCGCCACACCACCGGCCAGGGTGAGCCGGGTTTCGCCGGTGCGGTCGTGCAGCCACCCCGCCAGTTCCAGCAGCACCTCCTCGAGCCGCACCTGCACGCTCGCGGCCAGCTCGGCGTGCTCGCGCCCCAGCTCCTCGCCCTTCGTGCGCTGCTTCGCGAGCGTGCTCCAGTCGAGGGGACGGATCTCGAAGCCGGCGTCGCGCACCCGCACGTGCTCGCGCATCAGGTCGAGGTGCACGGGTTCGGCGTGCGAGGCCAGCGCCATCACCTTGTACTCGTCGCTGGAGCGCAGGAAACCCAGGTGCTCGGTGAGGTCCTCGTACATCAGGCCGAGCGAGTGCGGCAGCCGTTGCGCGGCGAACGTCGTCAGCTCCTGGTCGACGTACCGGCCCGCGAGGTGGGAACCGCACTCCCCGCGCCCGTCGGCCACGAGCACGGCGCAGTTGCCGCCGAACGGCGCCGCGAGTCCGGTCGACGCGGCGTGCGCGACGTGGTGCGGCACGAACCGCACGATCCCGGGGTCGAGTCCCGGCAGCGCCGTCGACAGGAACTCGGGCGCCCGGCGCGCGTACGTGGTCCGCAGCTCCTCCCACGGCGCGTACTCGGCGTCCACCAGGGACGAGTCGTACGAGTAGGCCACGGCGTCGAGGTCCGCGGCGGTGATCCCGGCGAACTCGAGGCACCAGCGCGCGGAGAGCTCCGGCAGTTCCCACGCGGAGAACGGCACGGGCCGCTTGCCGTGCTTGCGGCGGGAGAACCGCTCCTCCTCGGCCGCCGCGACGACCTGCCCGTCGACCACCAGCGCCGCCGCCGGGTCGTGGAACACCGCGTTGATCCCGAGAACTCGCATGACGGGCGGCTACCCGGCGAAGTCCCGGGCAAACGAGCGCAGTCCGTCTTCCAGCGCGACCGCCGGCTGCCACCCGCGGCCCTCCCGCGCGAGGCCGATGCCGGGCCGCCGGCGGCGCGGGTCGTCCGGCATGGACTCGACGTGGCGGACCACCGACGAGCTCCCGGTGACCTCGATCGTCGTGCGCGCGACGTCGAGCACCGCGACCTCGGCGGGGTTGCCGAGGTCGATCGGCCCGGGGTGGTCGCTGCGGGCCATCGCGAGCAGGCCGCGGACGAGGTCGTCCACGTGGCACAGGGATCTGGTCTGCAGGCCGTCCCCGTGCACGGTCAGCGGTTCCCCGGCCAAGGCCTGGCGCACGAACGTGGGAACCATCCGGCCGTCGTGCGCGCGCATCCGCGGCCCGCAGGTGTTGAAGATCCGCACGATCCCGGTGCCGACGCCGTGCTCGGCGCGGAACGCGACGGTCATCGCCTCGCCGAACCGCTCGGCCTCGTCGTGGACGCTGCGCGGACCGATGGGGTTCACGTGCCCCAGCAGAGGACTCCCGCTACGAGTGCTCCTGCGGGTCGCCGTAGACCTCGCTCGTGGACGCGACGACCACGGGGGCTCCCTTGCGGCGGGCGAGGTCCAGCGCGTGGTACGTGCCGAACCCGCCCGTGCGCAGGGTGTCCACCGGCGTGCGCAGGTAGTCGGCCGGCGAGGCGGGCACGCCAGGTGCAGCACGAGGCCGACCGGCCCGAGCAGGTCGAGCGGCCGCGCCACGTCGGCGACCACCACTCCCGCTCCGGCCGGCACGTTCTCGCGCGAGCCGCTGCGGAACGAGTCCACGCACACGACCTGCGCGCCCTCGTTCAGCGGCGCGTCGCAGACGTGCGATCCGAGGAAGTCCGCCCCGCCGGTGACGACGACGCGCTCAGGCCACGTCGAGGACCGTCTTGAGCCAGCCGTCCTCCCGCAGGTCGAACGTCTGGTAGGCCTCGACGGCGGACGACGGCTTCTCGTGCTGGGTGATGAACTGCAGCGGGTCGACGGCGCCGGTGAGCACGAGGTCGAGCAGCCGCGGCACGTACCGGCGGTGGTTGCAGTTGCCCATGCGCAGCGTGAGGTTCTTGTTCATCGCGTCGCCGATCGGGAAGTCGGCGAACCCCGGCGGGTAGACGCCGATGATCCCGATCGAGCCCGCCTTGGCCACCAGCTCGACCGCCCAGTCCAGCGCCTGCCGCGGCGCGTCACCGGGCTTCCACTGCTCACCCGTGCGCTCGCCGGGCTGCTCGGCGTCGACACCGACGGCCTCGATGACGCGGTCGGGACCGATCCCGCCGGTCAGGTCCTTGACGACCTCCACCGGGTCTTCCTCGTTGAAGTCGACGACCTCGGCGTTCTGCGCGCGGGCCTTGTCCAGCCGGGACGCGATGCCGTCGACGACGATCACGCGGCCGGCGCCCTGCCGCTTGGCCGAGGCGATCGCGAACTGCCCGACCACCCCCGCGCCCAGCACGAGCACGGTGTCGCCGGAGCCGACCTCGGCGAGCCGCGAGCCGAACCACGCCGTCGGGAAGATGTCGGACACCAGGACGGCCTGGTCGTCGCTCACCCCGTCCGGCACCCGCACCAGTGTCGTCATGGCGTACGGGATGCGCGCGCGTTCCGCCTGCAGTCCGTTGACCGGGCCCGTCGCCTTCGGACCGCCGAAGAAGGAGGTGCCGGCGGACGCGCCGTTCGGGTTCGCGTTGTCGCATTGGGCGTAGTAACCGGCACGGCAGTACGAGCACGTGCCGCAGCCGATGGTCGATGTCACGACCACGCGGTCGCCGGGCGTGAACCCGCGCACCGCCGGACCGACCTCCTCGACGACGCCGACGGCCTCGTGGCCGAGCACCGTGCCCTCCACCATGTCCGGCATGGTGCCGCGCACCATGTGCAGGTCGGTGCCGCAGATGGCGCTGCGGGTGATGCGGATGACGGCGTCGGTAGGTTCTTGGATCTTCGGGTCCGCCACGTCATCGAGCCGGATGTCGCCCGTGCCGTGCCACACAACTGCCTTCACATCGTTCTCCTCCCGTTGCCAGAGCGGTTCCCTGGGAGGACCGACGCAAACGCGGGACTCGGTCCGGGGAATTTTCGGGACGTTGCCCACCAGACCGGACAAAGCGCCTGAGCACTGGTTTTGCCCGGCAGGCAGCGGGTACCGCCCCCCTCATGGATCGCATCGCCGACGTGTGGGGAGCACGCACTCCGCATGGTCGAGGGACGAGCTGGCCGGTCAGGGTCGACCAGCAGCTCGCGGACGGCGTCGGCGAGTCCGATGTGGACCGGTGGGTCCAGTCGGCCTGCGTGCTGTGCAGCAACGGGTGCGGCTGCGACATCGCCGTGAAGGACGGCAGGATCGTGGGCGTGCGCGGGCGCGAGGCCGACGTCGTCAACCGCGGCAGGCTCGGCCCCAAGGGCCTCTACGGCTCCTGGCAGGCGCACGGACGAGATCGCCTGACGACACCGCTGATCCGCCGCGGTGGCGCTCTGGTGGAGACCGACTGGGACACCGCGATGAGCGCCGTCGTCCAGCGGTCCCGGCAGCTGCTGGACGAGACCGGGCCGCTCTCGCACGGCTTCTACACCAGCGGGCAGCTCTTCCTGGAGGAGTACTACACCCTCGGCGTGATCGGGAAGGCCGGCATCGGCACGCCGCACATGGACGGCAACACCCGGCTCTGCACCGCGACGGCCGCCGCGGCGTTGAAGGAGACCTTCGGCGCGGACGGCCAGCCCGCCTGCCACGCGGACATCGACCTGTGCGACGCGCTCTTCCTGTTCGGGCACAACATGGCCGCGACGCAGACGGTGATGTGGGCCCGCGTCCTGGACCGGATCGCGGGCCCGGACCGGCCGCTGGTGGTCGTCGTCGACCCGCGCCGCACCCCGACCGCCGAGGTCGCGGACGTGCACCTGGCGCCGTTGCCCGGCACCAACCAGGCGCTGATGAACGGCCTGCTGCGCGCGGTGATCGAGAACGGCTGGGTCGACGACGACTACGTCTCGGCGCACACGCTCGGGTTCGACGAGCTCAAGGCCACGGTCGAGCCGTACACGCCGGAACGGGTCGCCGAGATCTGCCGCATCAGTCCCGACGGCCTCCTGCGCGCCGCCGAGGTCTTCGGCACCTCGGAGCGCGTGCTCTCGACCGTGCTGCAGGGCTTCTACCAGTCGCACCAGGCGACCGCCGCGTCGTGCCAGGTCAACAACCTGCACCTGCTGCGCGGGATGATCGGCCGGCCGGGCGGCGGCGTGCTGCAGATGAACGGCCAGCCGACCGCGC
Source organism: Lentzea sp. NPDC060358 (assembly GCF_042725365.1). Taxonomy (NCBI): domain Bacteria; kingdom Bacillati; phylum Actinomycetota; class Actinomycetes; order Pseudonocardiales; family Pseudonocardiaceae; genus Lentzea; species Lentzea sp. NPDC060358. The sequence continues at coordinate 16,161 of NZ_JBHXCW010000049.1, forward strand.
AGAACACCCGCGAGGCCGGCGCGAACGGCGACCTGCCGGGGTTCCGCAACTGGGACAACCCCGCCCACGTCGACGAGCTTGCGCGGTTGTGGAACGTCGACCCGCTGACCATTCCGCACTGGGCGCCGCCGACGCACGCGATGCAGATCTGGCGCTACGCCGAGCAGGGCTCGATCCGGTTCCTGTGGATCTCCGCGACGAACCCGGCGGTGTCGCTGCCGGAGCTGGCGCGCATCAGGCGGGTCCTGGAGCGCGAGGACCTGTTCGTGATCGCGCAGGACGCGTTCCGCACCGAGACCACCGAGCTGGCCGACGTGGTGCTGCCCGCCGCGATGTGGGGCGAGAAGCAGGGCACGTTCACGAACCTGTCGCGCGTCGTGCACCTGTCCGAGCAGGCCGTCGCACCGCCCGGTGAGGCCCGCAGCGACCTCGACATCTTCCTGGACTACGCGCGCCGCATGGGTTTCCGCGACCTCGACGGCGCTGCGCTGGTCAAGTGGGAGGACGCGGAGGGCGCGTTCGAGGCGTGGCGCGAGTGCAGCCGCGGCCGTCCGTGCGACTACACCGACCTGTCGTACGAGAAGCTGCGCGGCGGCAGCGGAATCCCGTGGGGCGGCGAGCGGCTCTACGCGGACGGCGTGTTCCCGACCGACGCCGACCGCTGCGAGGACTACGGTCACGACCTGCTGACCGGTGCGTCGACCACGCCGGCCGACTACCAGGCCCGCAGGCCGGACGGGCGGGCGTTCCTGAAGGCCGCCGAGTACACGCCCGCACCCGAGCGGACGAGCGACGAGTACCCGTTCATCGGCACCACCGGCCGCTCGGTCTACCACTTCCACACCCGCACGAAGACCAAGCGGGCGCCCGAACTGCAGAAGGCGGCGCCCGATCCGTGGATCGAGATCTCCGCTGCGGACGCCTCGAGCCTCGGCGTGGGTGAAGGGGACGTGGTGCGGGTCGAGTCGGAACGCGGCGGCGTCGAGGTCCCGGTCCGCATCGGCCGGTGCCGCGACGGGGTGGTGTTCCTGCCGTTCCACTACGGCTTCCAGGCCGCCAACGAGCTGACGCACACCGAGTGGGACCCGGTGTCGAAGCAGCCGTTGTTCAAGATCAGCGCAGTGCGGATCAGGAGCGTGTGACGTGTTGCTCGCCACCCACCTCGGACACCTCCACTCGACGCTGGAGCAGCTCGCGGCCGAGTTCCGCGCGATCGCGGACCGCCACGGCGGCGAACCGGACGTGCGGCACACGTGCGAGCTGCTCGCGACCCGCCTCGACGGGCAGGTGGCGAAGCTCGCGCCGGTCGCCGAGCGCTACGGCGGGCAGGACGGCCCCGAACCGGACCTCCTGCGCGACCTGCAGGAGCTGTACGCGCTGGCGGCGCTGGCGGACATCACGTGGACGGTCGTCGGCCAGGCCGCGCAGGGGTTGCGCGACCGGGACCTGATCGACGTCGTGAGCACGTGCGAGCAGGACACCGCGCGGCAGCTCGCGTGGCTGAAGACGCGGATCAAGCAGAGCGCCCCTCAGGCGCTCATCGCGGCGAGGGGTTGAGAGATGGCAGAAGCCGGTGTGCGCACGCTGATTCCCGCGAGGATCGACAGGCTCCCCTGGTCGCCGTTCCACACGAGGATGGTCGTGGCGCTGGGCGTCGCGTGGATCCTCGACGGCCTGGAGATCACGGTCGCCAGCGCGATCGCCGACACGCTGACCAAACCGGAGACGCTCGGCCTCTCCTCCACCGCCGTCGGCCTGCTGGCCACGGTGTACCTGCTCGGCGAGGTCGTCGGCGCCCTGTACTTCGGCCACCTCTCCGACAAGCTGGGGCGCCGCAAGCTCTTCATGCTGACGCTCGGCGTCTACCTGGTCGGGTCCGGCCTCACCGCGCTGACGCTGGGCATCGGCCCCGGCTGGCTGGTCTTCCTGTACCTCACCCGGTTCGTCGCCGGCATGGGCATCGGCGGCGAGTACGCGGCGATCAACTCCGCGATCGACGAGCTGATCCCCGCCCGCTACCGCGGCCGCGTCGACATCGCCGTCAACGGCACCTACTGGGCGGGCGCGGTGCTCGGCACGCTCGGCTCGTTCATCCTGCTCAACCAGGTGGAGCTCTCGCTCGGCTGGCGGCTCGGGTTCCTCATCGGCCCGGTGCTGGGCCTGGTGATCCTCGTCGTGCGCCGGCACCTGCCGGAGAGCCCGCGCTGGCAGATCATGCACGGCCGCAACGACGAGGCCGAGCGGACGCTCGAGGGCATCGAGGAGGAGGTCGAGAAGGAGTCCGGCGCGAAGCTCCCGGCGGTGGACGAGAAGAAGGCCATCGAGGTCAAGCCCGCCGAGGAGATCGGCTACCTGGCGCTCGCCCGGGTGCTGTTCCGCGAGTACCCGAGCCGCGCGGTCCTCGGTGCCACGCTGATGATCACGCAGTCGTTCCTCTACAACGCGATCTTCTTCACCTACACGCTGGTGCTGGGCAAGTTCTACGGCGTCTCGTCGGAGTCGACCCCGCTGTACCTGATCGCGTTCGCGGTGGGCAACCTCGTCGGGCCGTTCACGATCGGCCACCTCTTCGACACCATCGGCCGCCGCCGCATGCTGTTCCTGACCTACGCGGTCTCCGGCGGCCTGCTCGCCGTCACGGCCGTGCTGTTCTACGCCGGGGCGTTGAACGCGATCACCCAGACCGTCGCGTGGTGCGTGATCTTCTTCTTCGCCTCGGCCGGCGCCAGCGCCGCGTACCTGACGGTGAGCGAGATCTTCCCGCTGGAGGTCCGCGCGAAGGCGATCGGCGTCTTCTTCGCCATCGCGCAGTGCTTCGGCGCGCTCGGCCCGGTGATCTACGGCGCGCTGATCGGCACCGGCGAGCACCCGGTGCGGTTGTTCATCGGCTACCTGGTCGGCGCGGTCGTGATGATCGCGGGCGGGCTGGTCGCGCGGTTCCTCGCGGTGGACGCGGAGAACAAGTCGCTGGAGGACGTCGCGATGCCGCTGTCCGCGACCGCACGCGCCAGCCACACCCGTGCCGAGGGTGCGGGCTCACCCTTCAAGACGTGAGACCAGCACTCCCCCGCGGTCGACGAACGACTCCGGCAGCCACGGCTGCTCGACCTTCCGGCCGTTCCACCGCGTCTCGGTGAGGTGGACGCCCGGTGTTCCCGTGGCCAGGACCGTGATGTTCTTCTTCGTGATCCTGGCCTTCGGGAACATCGGGCTCGACAGGTGCAGCTCGGCGCTGCTGGGCGTGCGCGGGTAGAGCCCGAGCGCGGCGAAGACGTACCAGGCGGACATCGTGCCCAGGTCGTCGTTGCCCGGCAGACCCGAAGGACCGGTCTTGTAGACCAGCTTCGCCATCGCCCGCACGGTCTCCTGCGTCTTGCGCGGCCGGCCTAGCTCGTTGTAGATCCACGGTGTGTGGATGCCCGGCTCGTTCGTCGGGTCGTAGCGCAGAGCGTCACCGCCGGTCGCCCACGAGCCGTCCGGGCGGTGGAAGAAGCCGTCCAGCCTGGTGGCCGCGATCTCGTCGCCGCCCATGACCTCGGCCAGTCCGGGGATGTCGTGCGGGACCATCCACGTGTAGGTGGCGCTGCTGCCCTGCGCGAAGCCCTGGTCCGACGCGGGGTTGAACGGCGTCACCCAGGTGCCGTCGGCCTTGCGGGCCTGCTGGTGGCCGGTCTCCGGGTTGAACGTGGTGCGCCACCAGCCCGCGCGGAGCCGCATCCCGGCGTCGGGGGTGCCGAGCCTGCGGCCGAGGTCGGCGAGCGCCTGGTCCGCCACCGCGTTCTCGAGGGTCTCGGCGGCCCCGCCCCAGCAGTGACACGTGTCGTGCGGCGCGTAACCGAGGCGCAGGTACTCGGCGAGGTTCGGGCGCTGGCCCTCGCACTGGCCCGGGCAGCCCTGGTCGGAGAGGCCGTCCGGGTGCGGGACGGTGGCCTGGCGCAGCAGCGAGTTGTAGGCGGCGCGCACGTCGAAGTCGCGCGCTCCCATCGCGTACATGCCCGCGATGGCCGGTGCGGACGGGTCGCCGGTCATGACGTGCGTCGGGCCGGTGACGTGGACCCAGCGGTCCCAGACGCCGCCGTTCTCGCGGGAGATCTCCAGCAACGACTGGGCGTAGTCGCTCGCGACGTCCGGTGCCAGCAGGGCGAGCAGCTGGGTGTGCGCCCGGTACTGGTCCCAGCCGGAGAAGTTGCCGTACCGCGTCGGGCGGCCGGCGTCGGTGATCACGTTGGGCTGCAGGAAGGAGTGGTAGAGCGCGGTGTAGAAGATCGTGCGCTCGTCGGCCGTGCCGCCGTCGACCTCGACCGCCCGGAGCTGCTTCGCCCACGCCTTGCGCGCTTCCTTCGCGACCTGGTCCACGGTCGCGCGCTGCGGGATCTCGGCCGCGAGGTTGCGCCTGGCCGCGTCGAGGCTGGTGTAGGAGATGCCGATCCGCATCCGCACCGCACTGTCCGCAAAGGACACGTAGCCGCCAGAGCCCTTGCCGGCACGGGCACTTCCGGCCAGGTAGCCCTCGCCGCCACTCGCCGTCGTCGTGCCCGGCCGCAGCTCGCTGTTCACCCACGTGCCGTAGTTCGCGATCGGGCGGTCGAACGACGCCGTGAAGTGCAGGCGGTAGTAGGTCTTCTGGTTGTTCGTGCCGCCGTTCGCGCGGCGGCCGCAGAAGGCGCCGGTGAGCACCGACCCGGAGACGCTGTTCGTCGCCGGGTCGATGGTGATGTCGGCGTCCTCGCTGCCGTTGAGCGAGTTCGAGGTGCGGAACAGCAGCGATCCGTTCACGGGGAACGTGAACTCGCCGATGCCCGCGCGGGTCGACACGGACAGGTCCGCGGTGGCGCCGGACTTCAGGCCCACCCGGTAGCGGCCGGGTTCGGCGATCTCGTCGTCGTGCGAGAAGTCGCTCGCGAAGACCTGGTCCTGGGTGTCCGCCGTCGGCGACGAGGTGATGTCACCGACGAATGGCATGATCGGCACGTCGCCCGCGGCACCGGGGTGGCAGCCCGCGCCGTTGACGTGCGTGAGGCTGAACCCGCGCACCCTCGTCGCGTCGTAGGCGTACCCGTTGGCGGCGCCGGTGTTCGTCTGGTCGCCCCGCGTCGAGGTGGGGCTCCACGAGATCATCCCGAACGGCCGCACGGCGCCGGGGTAGGTGTTGCCGCCGCCCGCCGAGCCGATCAGCGGGTCGACGTACCGGGTGTCGTCTCTCACCGCCGCACTCGCGGGTGTCGCCAGCGCGGCGGTGAGGACCAGGACCAGGGTGACCGGGAGCGCTCTCACGTCCCGGACCCTAACCGGGTTTCAGTAAACGCAGGGTGGCCGGTACCCGTCGATCCGCAGACCCCGGAACTCCAGGTCGTTCGGCGTCTTCCCGACGAAGACCAGGCCACGGGCGTCGTCCAGGGCCTCGGCGAACGGGTAAGCGGGCGCACCCAGCTCCGGCAATGTCGTCCAGTTGTCAGCCCGGAAGCTGAAGAACCTCGTGACGAGCCTGCCGTGCGTGGACGGGATCTTCGTCAGCCACTTGGCGCCGCCGCTCCAGTCGGACGCGGGCCGCAGCTGGACGTAGAGGTCGTCACTCGCGCGGTAGGTCATGAAGAAGCCGCGCGAACGCGTGAGGTCCGCCTGGGCCTCGAACTGGTTGCCCAGCCAGAGGACCATGACGTGCCAGTCGTTCGCGAGGAACCTGATCTTCGCCGAGTAGTCGTGCCGGCCGCGCGGCACGAGGATGCTGCCGGTCGCGGGCTTCGTGGCACCCTCCCCGCTGGCGAGCCACTGCTGCAACCGGTCGATGGACGGGGTGTCGCACTCGCGGCCGTGCGAGGCGTCCGCGACGGCGGTGGAGCCGAACGCGAGCGACAGCGCGCACGCGATCACCGCGGCGCGGCCGAGCGTCGATTTCAAGCGCATCCGACGTACCGTAGCGGAGATTGGTATGGACCATTCCGTTGACAGATGACGTTCGGCCGCGGCCGGTGCCCTGGACAGCGGATTGTGGTCCGCGGCGGCGACGGTCACCGTGTGCGTCATGCGCCCCGCCAGATGCATCGCCTTCATCGGTGTCGTAACGGTTTTCGCCGTCCAGCTGGGCGTCCCGGCAGCCGCCGCCCCGGCCGGGTGCTCCCCCGCGGTCGACGAGCGGACGTTCGCCTCCGCCGCCCGGCTCCGCGCCCTCAACGCCACCGTCGCCGCGTTCGGCGTGCGGGCGACGGGCAGCCTCGGCCACGACCTCCTGCTGTCCTGGCTGGAACACCGCGTGGACCGCCTGCCGGGCGTCACCGTGCGGTCCGAGCCGTTCGCGATCGAGCGCTGGCAGCCCGTCCCGGTTTCCTGCTGTCCGGTGGCGTCGTGCCCGTCGCGGGCGCCATCCCCTACTCCGCACCGGGTGTGGCCGCGGGCGAGCTCGTCCACCTGCCCGCCGGCACGCCGATCACCGCCGCGAACGCCGCCGGGAGGGTCGTGCTGCGCGACTTCCCCGCCCTCGACCGCGGCTACCTCGCCGAGCCCCTGCTGAACAAGGACATGGTCGACGCGGGTCTCGCCGAGGCGGCCGGGGTCGTCGTCGCCTTCCCGTTCCCGCACGAGCAGGTCAAGGGCTACTGGGACCCGCACCTCGGCACGCACTACCGCGTGCCGGGGGTGTTCGTCGGCTCCGACGCCGCTGCGTCTCTGCGGCCCGGCACGCACACGACGATCGGCGTGCTGGCCGGCCGTGCGCCCGCTGTCACGAGGTCGGTGATCGCGACCCTGCCCGGGCTGGGCGGTGAGCGGATCGTGCTCGACACGAACACCGACGGCGTGGGCTGGGTGCAGGAGAACGGCACCGTCGCGCTGCTCGCGCTCGCCGAGCACTTCGCCCGGCTGCCGCTGCGGTGCCGCCCGCGCACGATCGAGTTCGTCTTCGCGACCGGCCACCTGCACCGCCCGGCGGAGGGCAGCGAGTTCCGCGCCCGCGCCCTCGACGCCGAGTACGACTCGGGGTCGGTCGCGTTCGCGTTCGTCCTCGAACACCTGGGCACGCGGGAGTACCTGCCCGCAGGAGGTTCTTTGCGGCCAACGGGTTTGGCCGAGCTGTCGGGCTGGTTCGCGGGCAGTCCGGCGCTCCAGCAGGCCGCAGCCACGGCGCTCGCCGCGCGCGGCGTGGACCGCACGTTCGTGCTGCCGGGCAGCGACGTTCCGGTGCCGGGCCGGGTGCCGCAGCAGTGCTCGTTCGGCGGGATCGGCACGCACTTCCACTCGCACCTGGTCCCGACGATGGCGATGATCTCCGGGCCGTGGACGCTCTGGGCGCCGTCGTTCGGGGCCGCCGCCGTCGACCACGACCGGATGCGGCGGCAGGTGCTGGCCGCGGGCGACGCCGTCACGGCGCTGGCGTCCGTGCCGCGCGACCAGATCGCCGGGCCGTACCCGGACCTGCGCCGGGCACGGGCTTCCGGTGCGCCCACCTGCGCACACGACCTGCCACCGGAGTGGGCGCCTACAGGGTGATCAGCGCCTGGATCGGCAGGTGGTCGGACGGGAACTGGCCGTCGCGGTGGTAGGTGTTGATCGCGGCGGCCTCGACGGTGGCGCCGCGCGTGAGGATCCAGTCGATGCGCGGCCCGTCCGGCACCAGCGGCCCGAAGCCGTGGAACGTCCCGTAGGCGGGCGTGGTCCGCGGGCCGGTGACCCAGGTGTCGGCGAGGACGCTGGTCAGCACCTCGTAGGCCGGTGAGCCCGGCACGTCGTTGAAGTCGCCGGTCAGCACGACCGGCAGCGTGAACGTGCCGAGGCGGTCGCGCACGAGCTCGGCGCCGCGCAGGCGGGCGTTCGCCGACTCGTGGTCGAAGTGCGTGTTGACGGCGACGAACTGCTTGCCGGTCTGCCGGTCGAGGAACCGGACCCAGGTGAGCATCCGGACGACGTTGTTGCCCCACGACCGCGAGCCGACGACGTCCGGCGTGCCGGACAGCCAGTGGTGGTCGAACTCGAGCGGCTCGAGCCGCAGCGTGTCGAAGAAGATCGCCATGAACTCGTCGTGGCTGCCGCCGTGCCGGCCCTGCCCGACCCACTCGTAGTGGTCGGGCAGGTCGTGGTCGATGTCCTTGATCTGCTGGTAGAGCCCTTCCTGGGTGCCGACCACCGCGGGCCGTTCGGCGAGCAGGAGCTGGGCCACCGCGGGCCGCCGTGACGCCCACGAGTTCGGCTCGGCGTCGGAGGCGAACCGCAGGTTGAACGACATCACGTTCAAGGTCGACATCTGACCGAGCATGGCACAGGGGCCGTTCCCCCCGGAGGAACGACCCCTGTGTCCTACGCCGCAGCGTAACCGGCCGGACGGCTCGTGAACGTGCCGCGGCCCTGCGTCCGGCTGCGCAGCCTCGTCACGTACCCGAACATCTCCGCCAGCGGCACGCTCGCCGTCACGACCGTCGTGCCGGCCCTGGTCTCGGAGCCGACGATCCGGCCACGGCGCGAGGCCAGGTCACCGAGCACACCGCCGACGTACTCCTCCGGCACCGTGACGGTGACCTCGGCGATCGGTTCGAGCAGCCGCATGGTGCCCGCCCTCAGCGCCTCGCGGAGCCCGAGCCGGCCCGCCGTGCGGAACGCCATCTCCGACGAGTCCTTGACGTGCGTGGACCCGTCGGTGAGCGTCACGCGCAGCCCGGTGACCGGGTGGCCGAGGGGTCCCTCGGCCAGTGCGTCCCGGCAGCCCTGCTCGACGGCGCGGACGAACTCCTGCGGCACCCGCCCGCCGGTGACCGTCGAACGGAACTCGAACCCGTCCTCCAGCGGCTCGGTGTCGAGGACGACGTGCGCGAACTGGCCCTGACCCCCGTCCTGCTTCACGTGCCGGTGCACGAAGCCCGTGACACCGCTGCCGAGCGTCTCGCGGTAGGCAACCTCCGGCCGTCCCACTGCGATCTCGACGCGGTGGTCGGTGCTCGCCTTCCTCACCGCGACCTCCAGGTGCAGCTCGCCCATGCCGGACAGCACGGTCTGCCCGGTCCCGGGGTCCGTCGCCACCCGCAGCGACGGGTCCTCCTCGACCAGGTGCCGCAGCGCCTCGGTGAGCCGGGCGTGATCAGCCGCGGTCCGCGCCTCGACGGCCACGGACACGACGGGCTCGGCCGCCACCGGTGGCTCCAGCGACACCGGTGCCGCCGCAGCGCTCAGGGTCGTGCCGGTGCGGGCCGACTTCAGCCCGACGAGCGCGACGATGTCGCCCGCGACCGCCCGTTCGACCGGCGTGTGCCGATCGGCCTGCACCCGCAGGATCCGCCCGACGCGCTCGTCGCGGTCGCCGACGCGGACCAGCTCTCCCTTGTGGATGGTGCCGGAGTAGACGCGGGCGAACGCCAGCCGCCCGGTGCCGCCCGTGGTCACCTTGAACACCAGTGCCGAGAACGGCGCGTCCGGGTCGGGCGGCCGTTCCTGCCCGCCGGTGCCGCGCACCGGCGGAACGTCCACGGGGGACGGCAGGTAGGCGACCACCGCGTCCAGCAGCGGTTCCACGCCCCGGTTCCGGTAGGCAGACCCCGCCAGCACCACCGTTCCCAGGTTCCTCATCGTCACCTCCCGCAACGCCCTCAGCAAGGTCCGCTCGGACAAGCCGGTCTCGAAGAACTCCTCCACCACGTCCGGCAGCAGCTCCGCGACGGCCTCCTCCAGCAGCCGCCGGCGCCGCAGCGCCTCGGCCGCCAGCTCCTGCGGCACCTCGCCCTCCCGCCGGTCGTCGTCCCAGGTCACGGCACGCATCCGGACGAGGTCGACGACGCCGGTGAAGGCGCTCTCGGCCCCGATCGGCAGCTGCACGACGAGCGGCACGGTGCCGAGCCGCCGCCGGAGGGACTCGACGGCCCGGTCGAAGTCGGCGCCGGCCCGGTCGAGCTTGTTGACGAACGCGATCCGCGGCACGCCGTACCGGTCGGCCTGGCGCCACACGGACTCGCTCTGCGGCTCGACCCCGGCGACCCCGTCGAACACCGCGACCGCCCCGTCGAGCACGCGCAGCGCCCGGTCGACCTCCGCGGAGAAGTCGACGTGCCCCGGCGTGTCGATGAGGTTGACGCGGTGGCCGTCCCACGTGCAGCTGACGGCCGCGGAGAAGATCGTGATGCCGCGGTCGCGCTCCTGCGGGTCGAAGTCGGTCACGGTCGTGCCGTTGTGCACCTCGCCCCGCCGGTGGGTGGCGCCGGTGGCGAACAGGACGCGTTCGGTGAGCGTGGTCTTGCCGGCGTCGACGTGGGCGAGGATGCCCAGGTTGCGGACGGCGGCCAACGTGGTCGTGCGCATGGCTCAGTGCCTTTTCGGTGCGAAAGGGACTACAGGTCAGCGCGATGAGCCGACGACCGTCTCCGGGTCGTCAGGCACTCCGGTGCCCGGCGCGCAGCAGGCAGCCGGGGTGCGGGGACACGAGGATCACGTCGAAGCGGGACGGGAGGACGGCAGCGGTGCGCATGGCCGGTCTCCTCTCGTCACTCGTCCTGGTGCTCGGGGCGGATCTCGGGCGAACTGTACGGACTCCGAAGTGGACGCGGAACCGGTTTTCCCCGTACGCCCTCGGCGAACCCCGGAACTCCGGCCCGGCCGCCGCCCGTTGACCGGGACATGCGTTTGTGTTTGCTCGGCGACTCCATCGCCGCCGGGGTCGGCAGCGCGCGCCGCGAGGACACGCTCGGCCCCCTGCTCGCCGGCCACCTCCGCCGGGCCGGTCACCAGGTCGAGGTGAGGGTGCACGCCGTCCCCGGCGCGCGTTCCGCCGACCTGCGCGCCCAGGTGCGCTCCGCGGTCGCGACCGGTGTGGACCTCGCCGTCGTCGTGATCGGCGCCAACGACCTGACCAGGTTCATCCCCGCGGAGGTCGGCGCGCGGCAGCTGCACGACGCCGTCGCGGACCTGCGGGCGGCGGGCGCCGAGGTGGTCGTCGCCACCGCGCCGGACCTGAGCGTGGTCGCCTACGTGCCGCCGGCGCTGCGCGACGTCGTGTCGGCCGTGAGCCGGCAGTACGCGCAGGCCCAGCAGCAGGCCGTGATCCGGGCCGGCGGGGTGGTGGCGCACGTCGAGCCCGCCGTCACGCCGCGGTTCGCCGCCGACCCGTCGATGTTCGCCGCCGACCGGTTCCACCCGTCCGCCGCGGGCTACCGGGAGATCGCCGCCGCGCTCGCGCCCGCGGTCCAGGCGGCCGCCGCGGCGCGCTGACCACCCGGGGTCCCCGCGGCGCAACGCGCCCGAAACATTGCGATCAACGCCGTGGCGTCGTACTGTCCGGACTAAGTTCAAGCATTGAACGAATGAGGTGGATCATGGCAACGCCCACTCCGGCGGACAAGTTCTCCTTCGGTCTGTGGACCGTGGGCTGGCAGGGGCGCGACCCCTTCGGCGAGGCCACGCGGTCCGAGCTGGACGTGGTCGAGGCGGTGACGCGGCTCGCCGAGCTGGGCGCGTACGGCCTGACGTTCCACGACGACGACCTGTTCGGCTTCGCGGCCACGAACCGCGGCACGCAGGTCGAGCGGCTCAAGACGGCGCTGGCCGACACCGGGATGGTCATCCCGATGGTCACCACGAACCTGTTCTCGCACCCCGTCTTCAAGGACGGCGGCTTCACGAGCAACGACCGCTCGGTGCGCCGGTTCGCGCTGCAGAAGGTCCTGCGCAACATCGAGCTGGCGGCCGAGCTCGGCGCCGAGACGTTCGTCCTCTGGGGCGGCCGCGAGGGCTCCGAGTACGACGTCGCGAAGGACGTGCGGGCGGCGCTCGACCGCTACCGCGAGTCGATGAACCTGCTCACGCAGTTCGTCACGGACCGCGGGTACAACCTGAAGTTCGCGCTCGAGCCCAAGCCGAACGAGCCGCGCGGCGACATCCTGCTGCCGACGGTCGGGCACGCGCTCGCGTTCATCTCGTCGCTCGACCGGCCCGAGCTCGTCGGCCTCAACCCCGAGGTCGGGCACGAGCAGATGGCCGGGCTCAACTTCGTGCACGGCATCGCGCAGGCGCTGTGGCACGACAAGCTCTTCCACATCGACCTCAACGGCCAGCGCAGCATCAAGTACGACCAGGACCTGGTGTTCGGCCACGGCGACCTGATGAACGCGTTCGCGCTGGTCGACCTGCTGGAGAGCGCCGGCTACCAGGGTCCGCGCCACTTCGACTACAAGCCGTCGCGCACCGAGGACTACACCGGCGTGTGGGACTCGGCCAAGGCGAACATGGCGACCTACCTGCTGCTCAAGGAGCGCGCGCTCGCGTTCCGCGCCGACCCCGAGGTGCAGGAGCAGCTGAAGGTCGCGGGAGTCGCGGAGCTCGGCAAGCCGACGCTGAACGACGGCGAGTCCTACGACGACCTGCTGGCCGACGACAGCTTCGACCCGGACAAGGCGGCCGAGCGCGGCTTCGGGTTCGTGCGCCTCAACCAGCTGGCCATCGAGCACCTCACGGGAGCGCGCTGACATGACGCTCGTCGCGGGCGTCGACTCCTCGACGCAGTCGTGCAAGGTCGTCGTCCGCGATGCGGAGAGCGGCGAGCTCGTCCGGGAGGGGCGCGCGTCCCACCCGGACGGCACCGAGGTGCACCCCTCCCACTGGTGGGAGGCGCTGCAGGCCGCGCTCGCCGACGCCGGCGGTCTCGACGGCGTCGAGGCGCTGAGCGTGGCGGGCCAGCAGCACGGCATGGTGTGCCTCGACGAGAACGGCGAGGTGGTGCGCGAGGCGCTGCTGTGGAACGACACCCGTTCCGCGGCGGCGGCCGCCGCCCTCACCGACGAGGTCGGGGCGCGGGAGTGGGCGACGCGGATGGGCGTCGTGCCCGTCGCGTCGTTCACGATCACCAAGCTGCGCTGGCTCGCCGAGCACGAACCGGACAACGCCAAGCGCACCGCCGCCGTCTGCCTGCCGCACGACTGGCTGACGTGGCGGCTGCGCGGCACCGGCGAGCTGGCCGACCTGGTCACGGACCGTTCGGACGCGTCCGGCACCGGCTACTTCGACTCGGTGGCCAACGCCTACGTGCCCGACCTGCTGTCGCTGGCCCTGGGCCGTTCCGACGTGGTGCTCCCCCGCGTGCTCGGCCCGGCCGAGCACGTCGACGGCCCGGTGCGGCTCGGCGCGGGCGCCGGCGACAACGCGGCCGCCATGCTCGGCGTCGGCGGCGGGGTGGTGATCTCGCTCGGCACGTCCGGCGTGGTGACCGCGACGGCCGACGTCCGCGCGGCCGACCCGTCGGGCATCGTGGCGGGCTTCGCCGACGCGACGGGCCGGTACCTGCCGCTCGCGTGCACGTTGAACGCTGCCCGCGTGCTGGACTCGACCGCCCGCATGCTGGGCGTCGGCCTGGACCGGCTCAGCGAGCTGGCCCTGTCCGCGCCTCCCGGCGCGGAGGGCGTGGTGATGGTGCCGTACCTGGAAGGCGAACGGACCCCGAACCTGCCCGACGCGACCGGCGCACTGCACGGCCTGACGCTCACCAACGCCACGCCCGCGAACATCGCCCGTGCGGCGATCGAGGGCATGTTGTGCGGTCAGGCCGTGGGCTTGGACGCGCTGATCGCCCAGGGTGCGGACGTGAGCGGCATACGGCTCGTGGGTGGTGCGGCGGTGTCTCCGGCCGTGCGGGAGATCGCGCCGACGGTGTTCGGCGTGCCCGTGACGGTGCCCGCGCCCGGCGAGTACGTGGCCGACGGTGCGGCACGGCAGGCGGCGTGGACGCTGACCGGTGGCGACGTGCCGCCGGAGTGGAGCGGCGCGGACAGCCGGCGCTACGAGGCGGACGCGGTGCCGGCGATCCGGGAGCGGTATGCCGGGGCGGCGCAGAAGTTCCTGGACCGATGACCTCCCGGCGAGCACGTGCGACCGGTCCGCGGCGCCCCGCGGTCCGGTCGCGGTGCTGGGCGCGATGACCACCGTCGACCACCTGCGCCAGGTCCGCCTCGGCAACCTGAGGACTGTCCTGCTCGCCCTGGTCGAGCGGCCCGGCTCGCGGGCCGACCTGGCGGCGCGGACCGGCCTGACCAAGGCCACGCTCACCAACCTCGCCGAACCGCTGCTGGCGGGCGGCATCCTCGTCGAGGACCCGGCGACGGGGGCGGGCATGGGCAGGCCGTCCAAGCCGCTGCGCTTCCACCCCGGCGGCCCGGTCGCCGTGGGCGCCGAGATCAACGTGAGCCACCTCGCCGTCGAGACCCTGGGCCTCGACGGCGAGACCGTCGGCAGGCTCCTGGTGCCGGCGGACATCCGCGGGGCGGGCGCCGACGAGGTGCTCGACCGGGTCGCCGAGCTGATCCGCGAGCACACCGGCGGCAGGAAGCTCCTCGGCGCGGGACTGGCGGTCCCCGGTGTCGTGCACGACGGCGTGGTGGTCAGGGCGCCGAACCTGCCGAAGCTCGTCGGGTCCCCCCTCGCGGCGAAGCTCGGCGAACGGCTCGGCACCGAGGTCGAGCTCGACAACGAGGCCAACCTCGCCGCCCTGGCCCACCTGTGGCCGCGGCACCTGGCGGGCGCGGACTTCGTGCACGTGTCGGCCGACGTCGGCATCGGCGCGGGCGTCGTGCTGGGCGGCGAGGTGTACCGGGGTGCCAGCGGGTTCGCGGGCGAGCTCGGGCACGTCGTCGTCGAACGCGACGGCGTGCGGTGCACCTGCGGCAGCAAGGGGTGCGTGGAGCAGTACGCCGGTCTGGACGTCATCCTGCGCGAGGCGGGACGGCGCCGGCTCGACTCGCTGCACAAGGCCCTCGAAGCCGGTGATCCCCGGGCCGTCAGGGCGACGACCGAGGCCGGCCGCGCGCTCGGCGTCGGCCTCGCCACGCTGATGAACCTCCTCGACGTGCCCACGGTCGTGCTCGGCGGCAGCTACGCCGTGCTGCACGAGCACATCAGCGCCGCCATCCAGTCCGAAATGGACATCAGGGTGCTCGCGGGCGGCGAACGGCACACGCGGCTCGTCGCCTCCCCGCTCGGCGAGTTCGCCGTCGCGCGGGGTGCGGCCGGACTCGTCACCCGGCGCGCCGTGCTCCAGCCCGAGCGCCTCCTCGCGTGACCGCGCCGCCCACCGCCACCGCGGCCAGGCCGATCACCAGCGAGACGTATCCGCCGACGATGCCGTAGCCGGTCCCCGGACCACCGTCGGCCATCAGCACGACGACCAGCCCGAGCACCACGCCGACGGCGCCCGCGGCCAGCGCCGGCACACCGCGACCGCCCCGCCGCCGGGCGAGCACGCCCAGCACCAGACCGGCCAGACCGAACACGACACCGATCAGCGACCACAGGCGTCCGGTGGTCATCTCGTATGCAGCTGCAAGAGTCATGGCCCCACCCTGGCCCCGGCGCACCCGGACGTCGTCGTGCACGCGAAGACACCCGGCTACCGCCGTTGCAGTAGCCGGAAAGTCCTCCCCGTGCAGGATCTACCAGCGTGAACAGCGGTCTAAGGTGCTCCCATGACCGCACGGCTGCTCGACTGGGCGATCGCCGCCGGGGTGGCCGCGAGCCTCGTCGCGGCCGGGCACCCCGCCACCCCGCTCGGCTACGCCCTGCTCGCCGCGAGCGGGCTCGTGCTCGCGAAGCGCAGGACGGCGCCCCCAGCGACGCTGGTGGCCACCGGTCTCCTCGCCCTGGCGTACCAGGCGACCGGGGCCGACGTGCCGGTGGTCGCGTTCCTGTTCGCGGTGTACTCGACGATGAAGGCCGGTCACCGCGTCGTCACCGTCGCCGGGTCGCTGCTGATGCTGGCCGCGCTCCCCCTCGCGGCGATCCTCTCGCCGCGCTCCCTCACGACCTACGAGGCGTTCGCGCAGACACGGGACGTGCTGCAGATCGCCTGGCTCGTCGCCGCGGCCGCCGCCGGCGAAGCACTGCGGCAGGCCGAGAAACGCGCCGACGAAGCCGAACGCACCCGGGAGGAGGCGGCGCGGCGGCGGGCCGGCGAGGAACGGCTGCACATCGCCCGCGAGCTGCACGACTCGCTCACCCACCAGATCTCCGTGATCAAGCTGCAGGCCGAGGTCGCCGTCCACCTGGCCCGCAAGCGCGGCGAGGAGGTGCCCGAGGCCCTGCTCGCGATCCGCGACGCCGGGCGGGAGGCCTCCCAGGAGCTGCGCGCGACGCTGGAAGCCCTGCGCGACGACAAGAGCCCGCCGCACGGCATCGCCGACGTCGAACAGCTCGTGCACCGCGCCAGGGCCACCGGCCTCGACGCGCGGCTGACCGTCGAGGGCAGCACCGACGACCTCCCGGCCGCGGTCGGGCGCACGGTCTACCGGATCGTCCAGGAGTCGCTGACGAACATCACCCGCCACGCCGCCGCCGGGACCGCCCGGATCCGCATCGACCACCGGCCGGACGCCCTGCTCGTCCAGGTCGACGACGACGGCACGGCGACGCCCGGCACCACGACCGCCGGCGTCGGGCTGCTCGGCATGCGCGAACGCGTGACGGCGCTGGGCGGCAGCCTGGACGCCGCGCCGCGCAGCGGGGGCGGGTTCACCGTGCGGGCTGAACTCCCGGTGACGCAGCCGTGATCCGCGTCCTGCTGGTGGACGACCAGCCGTTGATCCGCAGCGGGTTCCGCGCCCTGCTCGACGCGGAGGACGACATCGAGGTCGTGGCCGAGGCGGCGAACGGCGAGGAGGCCGTCGCGAAGATCCGCGCGCACCTGCCGGACATCGCGCTGATGGACATCCGGATGCCCGGGGTCGACGGCATCGAGGCGACCCGGCGCATCTCCGCCGACCCCGCGCTCGCGGGCACGCACGTCGTGGTCCTCACCAACTACGGCTTCGACGAGCACGTCTTCCACGCCCTCAAGGCGGGCGCCGCGGGGTTCCTGGTCAAGGACGTGCAGCCGGAGGACTTCCTGCACGCCGTGCGCGTGGCGGCCCGCGGCGACGCCCTGCTGGCCCCGTCGATCACGCGCAGGCTGATCGACCGGTACGTGAGCCAGCCGCAGCGGCGCGACGTCGACCTCGGCCACCTCACCCAGCGCGAGCGCGAGGCCGTCGTGCTCGTCGCGCGGGGCCTGTCCAACGACGAGATCGCCGCGGCCATGGTGATCAGCCCGCTGACCGCGAAGACCCACGTGAACCGCGCGATGACCAAGCTGCACGCCCGTGACCGCGCCCAGCTCGTGGTGATCGCCTACGAGTCCGGCCTGGTCGTGCCGCAGACCTCCGAACGCGGGTAGGTCCGCGCGCGGATCCGCTCCTCGGCGTCCTGCGCGGACAGCGACCAGCGGATGATCCGCCCGTCGCCGGACACCACCACGTCGTCCCGCGTGAACGCGACGGCCCGCACCGGACCGGTGTGGCCGGTCAGGGTCGTACCCGTGTGCGTGGCGAGGTCCCGCACGACGACGCGTCGTTCGAGCCGGTCGGCGGCCGCGTCCCACAGCCCTCGGGGTCGGTGGAGATCAGCAGGCGGCCGTCGGGCGTGAACTCCAGGACGCTCGCGACGTGCGGGCCCCCGGGGAACGGTTTCTCCCCGGAGCGACACGACGTGGTCGCGGGTGAGCACGGCGAGTTGGGTGCCGTCCGGGCTGAACGCCACCGACTCGGCACCATCAGCCTAACCGTCCACTGTGGCCAGAGCTGTGCCGTCGAGGCCCTACAGCCGCACGGGACCGTCGTCGCCCGCGGACGCCGCGACGGTCCCGTGCACGGCGAGATCGGCGACGCCACCGGCATGTCCGGCGAACGCGGGCACGGCGTCCTCCCGCACCACCACGGCCCGGCCGGATCCCGCGGTCACCAGCAGGGTGCCGTCCCGGCCTGCCGCAAGCGCTTTCGTGCCGGCGCGGTCGCGGTAGGAGGTGATCGGGCGGCTGGCGTCGGTCCGTCCCCAGTGTGCACGGCATGAGAATCGTCGCTGCCGCCCTGCTGTCGCTCTTCGTCCTGATAGGACTGGTGAGCCCGGCCCAGGCCGCTCTGCCCTCGTGGCCCAACGTCAAGTCCGGCGCCACCGGCGACACCGTGCGCAGCGCCCAGCACCTGCTGCGCCACCGCGGTTACGGCATCAGCGCCGACGGCGTCATCGGCCCGGACACGTGGCAGACCCTGGTCGGCGGCTCCGGCTCGGGCGGCGGGGGCGGTACCTACAGCCTGCCGCTCGCGAAGAGCGCCCTGCCGCGCAGCGCGTACGACGACCCGCACCACGACTGCCCGGCCATCGACCTGCCGGTGAAGAACGTCCTCGCCTCCGCCGTGGTGGCCGGCACCGCCGTGTCCGCGGGCCGGCGCGTGGGCACGACCGGCAACTCGACCGGCCTGCACCTGCACATCGCGATCAGGATCAGCGGCACGTCCCGCTGCCCGCAGAACTTCCTGCTCGCCCTCTACGACGGCCGGACGCCGCCAGCCCCGTCGTCGCTGCCGAGGACCGGCCGCTTCTACTGACCGCCGGTGAGGCCCGAGCCGGGGCGAGGTTGCCTGCGCTGTTCCGCGAAACCTGGTGAGAGACCACACAGATCGACTGCGAAACACTTCGGGCCCCTGTGCCGTTGTAAGGAGTGTCGGTGCGGTCAGTGTCCCCCGGGCCTCACCTCAAAGCCTTCGCGGAGAACCGTCCGGCTGGTACCGCGCAGTGCGACTCGCCGAGAGGCGACCGCCGCACCGACATCTCCACACTCGCCCTCAGACCGTCGATCTCCCCCCGACAGGCGGTCTGAGGGCGTCCTGGAGAACGTCTCCGCGGCCGCGTCCCCCCGGCGGCCAGGAGACGTTCGCCGGACGCCCCCAGGCTGCCGTCCTCCCCCGGGCAGCATGGGGGCTCCACCACCCAGGCCACGCCCTCGAGCCGTTCACCCCCAGACGGTTCGAGGGCCTTCCTATTTCAAGTAGCACCACAACCCGTTGCGCCGAAAGGGTTTCGGGCTCCGCGATGGTGACCGACCACACAGATCACCGGGAAACACAACGGATGCCCGTGCCGTTGAACCAGGTGGTCGGTGCGGAACGAGTCCCCGGGCCCCACCACAACGCCCTCGCGGAAGACCGTTCGGCTGGTACCGCGTCGAGCCACTCGCCGAGAGGCGACCGCCGCACCGGCCACCCCAGAGCTCGCCCCCAGGCTGCCGCTCTCCCCCGTGCAGCGTGGGGGCTTCCTGTGTTGGGCCGGCGGTGTGACCGGTGCCGCTCGGCGGGAGCTTCCCGCCCGCTCGGGCAACCCGAGGACGCGGCAGGTTCCGCGCACGACGCAACCCCGTGCGACGCAGAGAGAGCCCCAGGCGACGCGGCCCGTGCGGGTGCAGAGGGCCGCTGGGCGACGTAGCCCGTGGAACGCAGCGGGAACCGAGCGACGCAACCCGTGCGGTGCAGAGGGCTTCTGGGCGACGCAGCCCGTGCGACGCAGAGAGCCCCTGGGCGACGCAGCCCGTGCGGCGCAGCGGGAACCGGGCGGCGCGCCTCGCGGTACGCGACCGATTTCGGGCGGCGTCGAGCAGCCAGAACCCGCTGACCGCAGCGACTCCGCCAGGTCGAGGCAGCTCGGCCGGCACCGGCGCGGGCAGCCGGCCGCTCGTTCAGGCCACGCCCGCCGCGATCAGCTTCTCCCAGATCTCGGCCTGGTCCACGACCTCGACGCCGAGCTTCTCCGCCTTCGTCAGCTTGCTCGCGCCCACGCCCTCGCCGGTGATCAGCAGGTCGGTCGTCGCCGACACCGAGGACGCCGCCGTGGCGCCCGCCCGCTCGCACATCTTCTGGAACGTCGGGCGGGTCACCTTCTCGCCCGAGCGGGGGTCGCTGATCGAGCCGGTGATCACGACCGACTTGCCCTCGAGCGGTGCGCCGGACACCACGACCGGGGGCAGGTCCTCCTCGCGGACCTCCAGGGAGACACCGCGTTCGCGCAGGCGCTCGATCTCCGGGCGCAGGCGGGCCAGGTGGGCGGTCAGGGACTCCGCCACCTTCTGGCCGATGTCCTCGACGGCCACCAGCTTCTCGACGCCCGCGTCGGCGACCTCCTCCAGGGAGCCGAAGCCCGCGCGGCACAGGCGGGCCGCGGTGCCCTCCGACGCCATCGGGATCGACAGCCCGATCAGGGCCCGGCGCAGGCCCACGGAACGGCTGCGGTCGATCGACTCGATCATGCGGGTCGCGGAGACCTCGCCGACGCGGTCGAACTCCAGCAGGCGTTTCTTGGTCAGGGTGTAGAAGTCCGACGGGTTGACCAGGTCGCCGGTCTCGGCGAGGCGTTCGATCCACACCTGGCCGATCGCGTCGATGTCGGCGGCGGCGCGGGAGGACCAGTGGATCAGGCGGCGCACCGTCTGGGCCGGGCAGACTGCGTTGGTGCAGAACAGTTCCCGGCTGTTGCCCTGCTCGGTGAGCGGCTGGCCGCACGACGGGCAGTCCGACGGCGGCACGATCTCCACCTCGTCGCCCGTGCGCTTCGACTCGTCGAGCACGCCCGCCACGAACGGGATCACATCACCCGCGCGGCGCACCAGGACCGTGTCGCCGATCTTGATGCCGCGGGAGCGGATGACCTCCTGGTTCGCGAGGGTGGCCCGCGTGACGGTGGTGCCGCCGACGAACACCGGCTCGAGCCACGCGACCGGGGCGATCTTGCCGGTCTTGCCGACGTCCCACCGCACGTCCAGCAGGACCGTCGTCTTCTCCTCGGCGGCGAACTTGTAGGCGATGGCGCCGCGCGGGGACGACGACCGGGTGCCGGCGGCGGCGAACGCGTCGCGGTTGGCCAGCCGCAGCACCGCGCCGTCGAGGTCGTAGTCGAGGGAGTTGCGGGCGGTCTCGATCCCGCCGATCAGCTCCTGCGCCTCGGCGGCGGTGGAGCAGTGCTTCATCTCGGCCACGCTGAAGCCGAGCTTGCGCAGGCCCGCGTCGAGGTCGGAGTCGGCGCTCTCCGGCTCGGTCGTCAGGTCGAACGCGAAGAACTGCATGCGCCGGCCCTCGACGGCCTTGGGGTCCTTGGCGCGCAACGTGCCCGCGGCCGCGTTGCGCGGGTTGATCAACGGCTTGTCCGGGTGCGCCTTGTTGTAGGTGTCGAACGTCGAGCGCAGCATCACGCACTCGCCGCGCACCTCGACGCGGCCCGGCGCCTCCACCTTGTCCGGCACGCCGTCGCACAACGCGCGCGTCAGGAACGTGACGTCGTCGCCCGTCGTGCCGTCGCCGCGCGTGACCGCCCGCGCCAGCCGCCCGTTCTCGTACACCAGGGCGAGCGACAGGCCGTCGAGCTTCGGCATGACGACCACGGGCTGGCCGGGGAACCGGGAGAAGAACGACTCGACCTGCTCCGGTTTGTTCGCCTTCTCCAGCGACAGCATCGGCCGTGAGTGCCGCACCGGCGCGTGCAGCACCGACGGCGCGCCCACGTGGTCGAGCGGGTTGTCCGCCGGGGCGAGCTCCGGGTGCTCCGCCACGAGGCCGCGGAACTCGTCCTCGATCGCGTCGTACTCGGCGTCCGCCACCAGCGGCTCGCCCTGGTAGTACGCGTCGCGCAGCTCGACGATCCGCGCGGCGAGCTCCTGAATCCGGTCCCCAGCAGCACTCATGGGGAGGACGTTACCCGCCACCCCTGACAATTTTCGTGCAGTCGCGATCGAGCGCCGCTCAAGCCGCGGTGTGCCGCGCGAGCGCGTCGACGAAGACCGGCCACAGCGGACGCGGGACGTCGTGCCCGGCGCCCTCCAGCACGAGCAGCGACGCGCCCGGCACCGCGTCGCGCAGCGCCTCCCCGTGTGCCAAGGGGTACACCGGGTCCAGCGAGCCGTGCACCACCAGCGCGGGCGCCGTGAGATCGCCGAAACCGCCGCCGGGGGCGTCGAACTCCATGAGGAAGTGGTTGGTCATCGCCGACTCGACGTTCACCGTCCGCGCCACGTCCTCGACGGCGAGCCGGCGCACCGCGTCCTCGTCGAAGTACGGCGACGCACCCGCGTACGCGCGCAGCACCGCGACGATGTTCTCCACTTCGGACGGTGAGCGCACCGAGGAGGCCTCGAGGAACTCCGGGGACATCGGTGGCAGCGCGGGATCACCCGTTGTGGTGCACACGAACGTCAGCGAAGCCACCCGATCGGGGTGGTCGACGCCGAGGCCCAGCGCGATGGCCCCGCTCATCGACCGCCCGACGACGTGCGCCCGCGCCACACCGAGCCCGTCCAGGACCCCCACGGCGTCGGAGACCAGGTCCGACAACGCGTACCCCGGCTGTCCCGGCGGGTAGGCGGTCGACAACCCGGTGTCACGGTTGTCGTAGCGGATGACGAACCGCCCGCGCGACGCGATCGCCACGCACAGTTCCTCCTCCCACCACAACATGGACGCGCACGCACCGTGGATCAGCAACACCGCCGGGTCCGAAGGATCGCCGAACGTCTGAACGCACAACTCCACACCGTTGGCACGCATCACCGCACCGCCGGTCCGTCACGGAGCACGCCGCGCACGTGGTCCACCGACAACGCCTCCGGGTCGAACGCGGTCAGCGCCCACGTCGCCCCCGCGCGGGCGAACGGCGCCACGTCCGCGCCCGGTTCGACCTCGCACACGTGGTCGAACGGCCCGTCATCGGCCCGCAAGGCCTCGACCTCCCCGACCGCGTCGGCGAACTCCCCCGCCGACGACAGGTTCACCGGGAAGAACCCGTCCAGCCGCGCCGCCCGCCGCATCGGCCGGGCGTTCCCGGGGAACCCGGCCGCCCACACCGGCACCCCCGGCCGCTGCACGGGGCGGGGCAGGAACGTCACACCGTCCACTGTGCAGTGCTCGCCGCGGAACCGCACGACCTCGCCCGACCACGCCGCCCGCAGCACCTCCAGCGACTCGTCGAGCACCCGCCCGCGCACCCGGTCGTCGCACTCCTCCCCGAAGCGCGAGAACTCGCCGGCGAACCGGTCGCTGCCGAGCCCCACCCCGAGCACGAGGCGCCCGCCGCCCAGCACGTCCAGCGACGCCGTCTCCCGCGCGAGCTTCGCCGGCCTGCGCCGGGTGATCGCGGAGACCATCGGCCCGAACCGCAGCAGTTCGGTGGCGGCCGCGACGGCGGCCAGGGTGATCCACGGGTCGGCCACGTGCGTCACCGGCTCGCGCCAGCGCAGGTGGTCCCAGACGAAGAGGCCGTCCCAGCCGGCCTCCTCGGCCTCGGCGGCGAGCCGGGCGACGACGCGGGGGTCGGCGAGGCAGTCGAAGAGCGGCAACCAGAGAGCGCATTTCATGCCCGAGACGCTAGAAACCACAGAGCATTAACAAAAGCGATGGTTTCTGCTCAACTCGACAAGGCAGACTTATGCTCGTGCTGGACCTCCGTCACCTCGCCACGCTCGACGCCGTGGCCACCGAGGGCACGTTCGGCCGCGCCGCCGGCCGCCTCGGCTACACGCAGTCGGCCGTGAGCCAGCAGATCGCCGCGCTCGAGAAGGCCGTCGGCGGCACCGTGTTCGACCGCCCCGGCGGCCCGAAGCCCGTCCGGCTCACCCCGCTGGGCGAGGTGCTGCTCGCCCACGCCCGCGACCTGCTCGCCCGCGCCGCCGCCACTGACGACGCCGTCGAGCGCTTCAAGGCCGGCGAGGGCCGGGTCGACATCGGCACGTTCCAGAGCGTCACCAACGTCATCCTGCCGACGGTCGTGCGG
>NZ_JBHXCW010000050.1:0-39613 GCF_042725365.1 Lentzea sp. NPDC060358
CAAGCGTACTGCGTGACCGGCGTTTAGTCGTTGCGCTCGTCAGCCGACCTCGGCCATGACCTCGTCGGACACGTCGAAGTTCGCGAAGACGTTCTGCACGTCGTCGCAGTCCTCCAGCGCGTCGATCAGCTTGAAGATCTTCTTGGCGCCCTCGGCCTCGAGCTGCACCGACACCGACGGCAGGAAGCTCGACTCCGCCGACTCGTAGTCGATGCCCGCGTCCTGCAGCGCCTTGCGCACCGGGATCAGGTCGCCCGCCTCGGAGACGACCTCGAAGGCCTCGCCCAGGTCGTTGACCTCCTCGGCGCCCGCCTCCAGCACGGCCAGCATGACGTCGTCCTCGGACGTACCCGCCTTCGGCACGATCACGACGCCCTTGCGGCTGAACATGTACGACACCGAACCGGGGTCGGCCATCGAGCCGCCGTTGCGGGTCATCGCCGTGCGGACCTCGGTGGCGGCGCGGTTGCGGTTGTCGGTGAGGCACTCGATGAGCACCGCGACACCGTTGGGCCCGTAGCCCTCGTACATGATCGTCTGCCAGTCGGCGCCGCCGGCCTCTTCACCACCACCGCGCTTGCGGGCGCGTTCGATGTTGTCCAGCGGCACCGAGTTCTTGCGGGCCTTCTGGATGGCGTCGAACAGCGTCGGGTTGCCGTCGGGGTCCCCACCACCGGTGCGGGCCGCCACCTCGATGTTCTTGATGAGCCGCGCGAAGAGCTTGCCGCGCTTGGCGTCGATGGCGGCCTTCTTGTGCTTGGTGGTCGCCCACTTGGAGTGGCCGCTCATTTCTCCTCCGAACCAGTCGAACCACGAACCATGTCCACGAACAGGCGGTGGACGCGCTCGTCCCCGGTGAGCTCCGGGTGGAACGCCGTGGCCAGCACCTTGCCCTGCCTGACCGCGACGATCCTACCGGCGGCATCGCCCGCCTCAGCAGTAACGGGCACCGTAGCGAGCACCTCGACGTCCCCGCCCACCGCCTCCACCCACGGCGCACGGATGAACACGGCGTGCACCGACTCGCCGCCCAGGTCGAGATCGGTCTCGAACGAGTCGACCTGCCGCCCGAAGGCGTTGCGCCGCACCGTGACGTCGAGCCCGCCGAGCTGCTGCTGGTCCTCGCGCCCGTCGAGAACCTCGTCGGCCAGCAGGATCATGCCCGCGCACGACCCGTAGGCGGGGAAGCCGTCCTTGATCTTGGCCCTGAGCGGCTCCAGCAACCCGAAGTTGCCGAGCAGCTTGCTCATGGTCGTCGACTCGCCGCCGGGGATGACGATCCCGTCGAGCTCGTCCAGCTCCTCGGCCCTGCGCACGGGCCGCGCGGTGACATCGCACTTCGCGAGCGAGACGAGGTGTTCCTGGACGTCGCCCTGCAGGGCGAGCACACCGATCACGGGAGGGGCAGCGACAACCATGCCTACCAGCATATTCGAGCTGCCGCGCCTGCCACGCGACGCCTACTCGGCGCGGACGAGCTGCTCCCGCGCGGGTCCGGCGGGCCGGCGCGACCGCACGAACCGCCACCCGACGAACAGCACCAGCGCCAGCACCGGGATGGACCAGAACGCGATCTTCTCGGCAGTCCCGGCGAACGCCATCTGCCCGATCACCAGCGCGAGGAACGCCAACGTCCCGTAAGACGTGTAGGGAGCCCCGGGCATCCGGTAGGAGGGCCGCTTGATCTCCCCGGCCAAAGCCCTCTTCCGCAACCGCAGCTGGCACACGATCAACGTCGCCCAGGTCGACACCACGCCCAGAGAAGCAACGGCGATCGCGATGTCGAAGGCTTCCTTCGGCACGATGTAGTTGAGAACGACACCGAAGAGGTAAGCGGCACCGGTGAACAGAATGCCGCCATAAGGCACGTGCCGCGAGTTCATGCGAGCGGTGAACGCCGGCGCCTCGCCCTTCTGCGCCAAAGACCGCAGAATACGACCGGTCGAGTAGAGACCGGAGTTGCACGAAGACAACGCGGCGGTGAGCACCACGGCGTTCATGATGTCGCCGACCGCGGGAATGCCCAGCGCCGAGAACACGGTGACGAACGGCGATTCCGTGCCGGTGAAGTGGTCCCACGGCAGCAGCATCGTCAGCAGGAGCACCGAGCCGACGTAGAAGATCGCGATCCGGTACACGACGCCGTTGATGGCGCGCGGCATGATCTTCCCGGGGTCCTTGGTCTCGCCGGCCGCGATGCCGACCAGCTCGATCGCCGAGTAGGCGAAGATCACGGCCTGCAGGGTCATGAGCGCGACGCCGAACCCGGCCGGGAAGAGGCCGCCGTGGCCGAGCGTGTTGGAGACCGAGGCCGTCGTGCCGCCGATGTCCGCGGCCGCGATCACCAGTCCGGCGCCGGTCACCAGGAAGACGACCAGTGCCGTCACCTTGATGACCGAGAACCAGAACTCCAGCTCGCCGAACAGCTTGACGGACACCATGTTGACGGCGATGAGCACGAACAGCGCCACCAGCGCGGTGATCCACTGCGGCAGGTCGGGGAACCACTTGTGCATGTAGATCGCGACGGCGGTGATCTCGGCGATGCCCGTCATCGCCCAGTTCACCCAGTACATCCAGCCCGAGGTGAAGCCCGCCCACGGGCCGATGAACTCGCGGGCGTACTCGACGAAGCTGCCGGACACGGGACGGTGGAGCACGAGCTCGCCCAGCGCGCGCATGACGAAGAACGCCGCGAGGCCGCACACCGCGTAGGACAGGATCAGCGACGGCCCCGCCGTGGCGAGGCGTCCGCCCGCGCCCAGGAAGAGGCCGACGCCGATCGCGCCACCGATGGCGATCATCTGCACCTGGCGCTTGCTCAGCGCCTTGGTGTAGCCGTCCGCATCAGTTTCTGCAGAACTCACGAAGAGGTTCCTTCCGAAAACGGAAAAATGCTCGCGTCGGAACCTCCCGCGCCCCGACGCACCGATGCGTCGGAACCCTAGTGAGTGGCGGTCATCACCAAGAAATCAGTTGGGGAAGCCTTAACGTAAGGGGCGTCACAGAGTGCCGAGTTCAAGTCCTCCCAAATGTCCTCGACGTGCTCCAATCCCACGGAAATGCGCAGCAAATTGTCCGGAACGCCAGAAGCGCGCAGTTCTTCACCCGGCACCAGGCGATGTGTCAAAGCCGAGGGGTGCTCGATCAGCGTGTCGACCGAGCCCAGCGACACGGCCGGCGTGATCAGCCGGAGCCGCCGCACGACCTCGACCGGGTCGCCGTGCACGCCGAACGCGATCATCGCCCCGGTCCCCCGCATCTGGCGCGACGCGGACGGGTAGCGCACGAACTCGACGGCGTCGTGCTGCGCGAGCCGCGACGCCAGCACGGCGGCGGACCTCGACGCCGCCTCGACGCGCAACGGCAGCGTGGCCAGGCCGCGGTGCAGCAGGTAGCCGCCCAGCGGGTGCAGCACGGCGCCGGTGATGATCCGGACCTGCCGCAGCGCCGCCGCCAGTTCCTCCGAGCACGCCACGACGCCGCCGAGCACGTCGCCGTGCCCGCCGAGGTACTTGGTGCCCGAGTGCAGGACGTACGAGGCGCCGTGCAGCGCGGGGTTCTGCAGGACCGGCGTCGCGAAGGTGTTGTCGACCACCACCGGGACGCCCCCGGCCTGCCGCACGACGTGCTCGACGTCGACCAGGTCCAGGTTGGGGTTCGCGGGCGTCTCGACGACGACCAGCCCGGTGTCCGGCCGGATCGCGGAGGACACCAGGCCCGCCTCGACGTAGGTGGTCGTGACGCCCAGCAGACCCGACGACAGCAGGTGGTCGGTGCCGCCGTACAGCGGGCGCACGGCCACGACGTGCGGCTTGCCCGCCATCACGCAGGCGGCCTGGACCACGGCGGTCACCGCGGCCATGCCGCTGCCGAACGCCACGGCCGTCGCGGTGTGCTCCAGGGCCGCGAGCGCCTGCTCGAACCGGGCCACGGTCGGGTTGTGCAGCCGCGCGTACACGGGCGAGGAGGCCCGCGCGGCGCCGGTGGCCCAGTCCCCCAGCGCCTGGCCGCCGAGCGCCTGGTCGGGCACGGGGTAGGTGGTGGACAGGTCGATGGGGGGCGCGTGCACGCCGAGCTCCGCGAGGTCGTCGCGGCCGCCGTGCACTGCGATGGTCTCGATGCGCGTCATGGACCGAATGGTGGAGACTTCCTCGGCAGAGCGGGTGAACAACCGCAGCCGATTCGGCAGAACGGGGAAGAGCCGTGCTGGATGCGATCGACGAGGCCATCGTGCGAGAGCTGCGGAAGGACGCGCGGCTGCAGAACAAGGACCTGGCCGAACGCGTGAACGTCGCGCAGTCCACGGCGGTCGTGCGGCACCGGTCGCTGCGGGAGCGCGGGGTGATCACCGGCTACCACGCCGAGGTCGACCCGGCGGCGGTCGGGCAGCACGTCCAGGCGATGCTCGCGGTGAAGATCCGCCCGCACACCAAGGAGATCGTCGACCCGTTCATGGCCTACGTGCTGGGTCTCCCGGAGACGCTCGCGCTCTCCCACGTGACGGGCCCGGAGGACTTCCTGGTGCACGTCGCCGTGGCGGACGTCGGCCACCTGCAGCGGCTCGTGCTCGACAAGTTCACGAGCCGCCGCGAGGTCACCGAGGTGCACACGAACCTGCTGTTCTCCCACGTCCGCAAGCACTAGCTCACGCCGAGGAACCTCAGCCCGGCCGTCGTGGCCGCGGCCAGCACGATCACGGCCACGAACGGCAGCTTCCGCCACGCCGCGAGCCCGCCGGCCAGCACACCGGCCGCCAGCGCCCAGCCGCCGAAGCCCTTGCCGTTCGTCAGCGCCGAGACCGCGACCAGGGCCAGCAGCAGCACGGTCGCGCTGGCGGAGATGACCTCGCGGACCTTGTCGGGCAACGTGATCCGGTCGCGCAGCAGCGGGCCGGCGATGCGGATCGCGAACGTGCCCGCGGCGAGGATCAGGACTGCGGTGACGGGCACGGCTCCTCCTTCTTGCTGGTCCGGAACACGACGAGGCCGGCCAGCGCGAGCAGCACCGGCACCCCGGCGGGCAGGAACGGCGTGGCCGCCAGCGCGATCGCCGCACCCGTGAGCGCCGCGTTGCGGGTGCCCGCGTGCTTGAGGGCGGGCAGGGTGAGCGCGAGCATCGCCGCCGGGAAGGCCGCGTCCAGCCCGAACGTCATCGGGTCGCCGATCGCCTGGCCCGCCAGCGCGCCGACGAGCACGCCGGTGTTCCAGGTGAAGAACAACGTCACGCCGCACGCCCAGTAGGCCGCCCTCGCCCGTGCGGGGTCCTTCTGCGCCATCGCGAACGCCGTGGACTCGTCGATCAGCAGGTGGCTGCCGACGATCCGCGCCAGCCAGCCGGTGCCGAGCACGTCCCCGATCGCGAGCCCGAACGGCAGGTGCCGCGCGTTGAGCACGAGACCGGCCAGCACCGCGGCGGCGGGACTGCCCCCGGCCGCGACGATGCCGACGGCCATGAACTGCGAGCCGCCCGCGAAGATCACCAGCGACATCAGCACCGGCAGCCACCACGGCAGGCCGGAGCCGACCGAGATCGCGCCGAAGGAGGCGCCGGTCACCGCGGCACCGAGTGCGACCGCGGCGACGTCACGCAGGAGCACAGCATCAAGAGTTCGCCATATCGAACGCATCACCCGATACGATGAACAACGCACCGCGTGTTCGTCAAGCCGAACGGATGGTCTTCTTTGTCGAACGCACCACTCGAGCTCATCGCGGCCAACCTCCGGCGCGAGCGCGACCGCTCCGGCCTGTCGCTCTCCGAGCTCGCGAAGAAGGCGGGCATCGCGAAGTCGACGCTCTCGCAGCTGGAGTCCGGCGGCGGGAACCCCAGCGTGGAGACCCTGTGGGCGTTGGGCGTGGCGCTCGGGGTGCCGTTCAGCCGTCTCGTCGAACCGGCCGTGCCGCGCGTGCAGGTGATCCGCGCGGGCGAAGGCCCGGTCATCCACTCCGAGCGCGCGCACTACTCGGCGACGCTGCTCGCCGCGTGCCGTCCGGGCACGAAGCACGACATCTACTGGCTGACCCTCGAACCGGGCGGCGCCCGCGAGTCGGAGCCGCACGTGCCGGGCAGCGTCGAGCACATGATCGTGGCGTCCGGGCGCTGCCTCGCGGGACTCGCGGACGACCCGGTCGAGCTCGGGCCGGGCGACTACATCGTCTACCCCGGCGACCTGCCGCACGTCTGCAAGGCGCTGGAGCCGGGGACGACCGCGATGATGGTCATGGAGCACACGGCGTAGAGCCTGTCCCGCGGGTGGGAAAACCTTGCGCTGATCGACGGTTCCGCCACCCGCGCCCGCACCGCCACACTGGGGAGCGGGTGAGGGAGATTCGAGGGGAACCGTGATTGCTCCTGCTCGTTGCGCGCTGGCCGCGGCCGCCGCACTGGCGTTGTCCGGCCTGACCGCGGGTACCGCGACGGCCACGGGTGTCGACGTGGTCGGCTCCTACACCTGCGTCACCTCGACAGGGCGGACCGTGCCCGTCGGGGTGCACTTCGGCGGTGGCCTGCCCGACGACGTCGGCCCTAACGGCGTGTCCTACGCGCAGCCCGCGCTGGTCGACCTGGACCTCGACATCACCAGCCTGGTGAGCGGCCGGGTCGACGACGACAGCACCGCGGTCGTCGAGGCGTGGACCACCGGTCCGGACAAGAAGCAGACCCAGGGCCACCTCCGGTTCGCGGCCACGCGGGACACGCCGTGGCTGCACGCGGCCGGCGGCCTGGACGCGCTGTACCTCAACCCTGCCGGCACCTACCGGATCCACCTCGGCGCGGTGTCGATGTCGTTGCGCCCCAAGGCTGCTGACGGCTCCGCACTGCCCGCGGTCGACGCCCGCTGCACCCCGAGCACGGGTGACTCGCTCGTGCTGGGGTCGTTGCAGTCCTTCGGCCTGATCGCCGACCGGCCGCTGCGGCCGTACTCGCTCGCGGTCGTCTCGGCCACGGCGACCACCGCGACGCTGACGTGGGAAGCCAACCGCTGGTGGAACCCGACGGCCTACTACGAGGTCTACGTCAACGACACCGTGGTCGCGAAGCCGGTGGACAAGCAGGTGGTCCTGACCGGGCTCGTGCCCGACGGCCAGTACCGGGTGAAGGTCGTGACCCGTGACACGACCGGCAGCGCCTCGCTCAAGAGCGCGGGCCTGGTGTTCTCCACCAGTCCGGCCTGACAGGTGTTTCTCCCCACTTCACCGTATAGCAGAAGGGGGCCCTTGCCACAAGACCCCCGCCGTGCCGCAGACTCAACGTCCTATGCCGACACAAGGGCGCTGTGGGGAGCACGTGGGTTACGAAGAAGAACTGCAGTCCGAGCGTGAATACGTGGCCGACCTGTACGCACGGCTCGATGGCGAACGTGCGCGCGTGAAGGCCGCTTACCAGTCTGCGCTGGGTGGCACCGGCGCGACCGCGATGGACCGTGACAACGAGGTGCGCGCCCGGCACCGCGAGATGAAGCGCCTGAACGTGGCCGACTACGGCCTCTGCTTCGGGCGGCTCGACAGCACCGACGGCGCCGTCTCCTACATCGGCAGGATCGGCCTCTTCGACGAGTTCGACGACTTCGAACCGGTGCTGCTGGACTGGCGCGCGCCGGCCGCGCGGCCGTTCTACACCGCGACCGGCGCGAACCCCGAGGGCCAGCGCCGGCGCCGCCAGTTCCTGACCCGGCGCCGCGAGGTGGCGGGGTTCACCGACGAGGTGTTCGGCCTGCTCGGCGAGGAGCAGGGCGACGTGGCCCTGCTGGAGGCGCTGAACGCGCCGCGCGGCGAGGGCATGCGCGACATCGTCGCGACCATCCAGGCCGAGCAGGACGCGATCATCCGGCTCGACCACCCCGGTGTGCTGGTGATCGAGGGCGGTCCCGGCACCGGCAAGACGGTCGTGGCGCTGCACCGCGTCGCGTACCTGATGTACACCCAGCGCGAGCGCATGGAACGCCACGGCGTGCTCGTCGTGGGCCCGAACCCGGCGTTCCTCAACCACATCGGGCGCGTGCTGCCGTCGCTCGGCGAGTCGGACGTGGTGTTCTCGACGGCCGGCAGCCTGCTGCCGGGCGTCGTCGCGACGGCCGAGGACACGCCGGAGGTCGCGCGGCTCAAGGGGTCGCGCGCGATGGTGGAGGTGCTGAAGGCGGCGGTCGCGTCGCTGCAGCGCCTGCCGGAGGAGCCGATCCCGATCGGCATCAAGGACGTCGTCGTGCCGATCACCGCCGACGTCGCCGAGTGGGCCCGGCAGGAGGCGCGCGACAGCGGCCTGCCGCACAACGAGGCCCGCAAGGCGTTCCGCGAGATCATCACCTACGTGCTGACCGAGCGGGCGATCGGCCGGATCGGCAAGGGCTGGATGTCGCGGTCGGACAAGCAGGCCTGGGAGGAGATGCGCACCGGTCTGACGCACGACCTCGCCGACGACGACTCGTTCATCGCGGCGCTGGACGCGCTGTGGCCGGTGCGGACGCCGTTCGAGCTGCTGTCGTCGCTCTACGCGTCGCCGGAGCTGCTGGCGACCACGGGCGCCGACCCGTCGCTGCACCGCACGTCCGGCGAGTGGACCGTCTCGGACGTGCCGCTGCTGGACGAGCTGCACGACCTGCTGGGCAAGGACGGCTCCGAGCAGGCCGCCGACCAGGCCGCCTCCGCCGAACGCGCGCAGGAGGCCCGCTACGCCTCCGAGGTGCTCGACGGCATGGTGGGCCGCTTCGACCACATGGACGACGAGGACCACCTCTTCGCCTCGGACATGATCTTCGCCGAGGACCTGGCCGAGCGGTTCGAGGACCACGACCAGCGCTCGCTCGTGGAACGCGCCACCGCCGACCGCGCGTGGACCTACCGGCACGTGGTGGTCGACGAGGCGCAGGAACTGTCCGAAATGGACTGGCGGGTGCTGATGCGCCGCTGCCCCGGCCGGTCCTTCACGGTGGTGGGCGACCTGGCGCAACGCCGTTCGGCGGCGGGCGCGACGTCGTGGGGCGAGATGCTCGAGCCGTACGTGCCGGGTCGCTGGGAATACCGCTCCCTGACGGTCAACTACCGCACGCCGGCGGAGATCATGGCCGTCGCGGCGCGGGTGCTGGCGGAGTTCGCACCGGACGTGCAGGCGCCGGAGTCGGTGCGCTCCAACGGTGTCGAGCCGTGGTCGCGCCGGGTGACGCCCACCGAGCTGCCCGCCGCCGTCGAGGAGTTCTCGCTGGAGGAGAAGGGTTTCGAGGGCACCAGCGTGGTGATCGGGCCGCCCGGCGTGCCCGGCACCGTGCCCGCGGCGGAGACCAAGGGCCTGGAGTACGACTCGGTGCTCGTCGTGGAACCGGAGCGGATCCTGGCCGACGGGCCGCGCGGCGCGGCCGAGCTGTACGTGGCGCTGACCCGTGCCACGCAACGACTCGGCGTGCTGCATGTCCATGAATTGCCCACTCCGCTGGCCGGTCTCTCCCCTAGGCTCGTTCCTTCGGACCACGGGGGAAACGATGACCAGACCACCGCACGAGCCGGAGCAGCCGGATAGTCCCTACGCACCACCGCGCGGCCCCACCCGGCCGATCGGCAGCTTCGAGGTGCCCGAGCCGTTCTTCCCGGTGGCCCCACCGGGCGAGCCCGGCTCGGGCCTCAAGATCGTCGCCGTGCTGGCGGTGTTCGCGGTGCTGCTCGGCGGCGGGATCTTCTGGCTGTCGACCAAGGACACCATCCACTTCAGCAGCGACAGCGGTCCCGAGGCCCGCGCGTCACGGTGAGCGAGCCGCCGACTCCCCTCGCGGTGCCCGGCGACTGCGTGACGCTGACCGGGTCCGAGGCGGCACCGGAGTTCCACAAGGTCCCCTGCGGCCGGCACAACTTCACGGTCGCCAAGGTCAAGGCGTGGCCGAACTCGGACGAGAAGTGCGGCGCGGAGGACGCCTGGTACGCGCGGTACGAGGAGATCGGCGGGCCGCAGGCCGTCACGGTGTGCCTGATCCCGGCGCTCACCGACGGCGAGTGCTACGACATGTTCTCCAGCGGCATGCACCCGGCGGTCCAGAAGACGGCGTGCGGGGGTGCGAGCGCCGCACGGGTGAAGGTGCTCACGAACACCGCGGACAAGGCGGTGTGCGGCCCGGATGCGGGGGCGGCGTTCGCCTACCCGGAGACGAACACGACGTACTGCTTCTCCAAGTAGCCGGAAAGGGCGCATCCCCAGATGCGCCCTTTCCGGTTACCTCACCAGCCGCGCTCGGCCAGGCGGTGCGGCTCGGGCACGTCCTCGACGTTGATGCCGACCATGGCCTCGCCGAGACCGCGCGAGACCTTGGCGATGACGTCCGGGTCGTCGTGGAAGGTGGTGGCCTTCACGATGGCCTCGGCGCGCTGCTCCGGGTTGCCGGACTTGAAGATGCCGGACCCGACGAACACGCCCTCGGCGCCGAGCTGCATCATCATCGCGGCGTCGGCCGGGGTCGCGATGCCGCCCGCGGTGAAGAGCACCACGGGGAGCTTGCCGTTCTGCGCGACCTCCTTGACCAGCTCGTACGGCGCCTGGAGCTCCTTGGCGGCGACGTAGAGCTCGTCCTCGGGCAGGTTCTGCAGGCGGCGGATCTCCTGACGGATCCTGCGCATGTGCGTGGTGGCGTTGGAGACGTCGCCGGTGCCGGCCTCGCCCTTGGAGCGGATCATGGCCGCGCCCTCGGTGATGCGGCGCAGGGCCTCGCCCAGGTTCGTCGCCCCGCAGACGAAGGGGACGGTGAACGCCCACTTGTCGATGTGGTTGGCGTAGTCGGCCGGGGTGAGCACCTCGGACTCGTCGATGTAGTCGACGCCGAGCGCGGCGAGGACCTGGGCCTCGACGAAGTGGCCGATGCGGGCCTTGGCCATCACGGGGATCGAGACGGCGTCGATGATCCCGTCGATCAGGTCGGGATCGCTCATGCGGGCGACGCCGCCCTGCGCGCGGATGTCCGCGGGAACGCGCTCCAGCGCCATGACGGCGACGGCACCCGCGTCCTCCGCGATCTTCGCCTGGGTGGCGTCGACCACGTCCATGATCACGCCGCCCTTGAGCATCTCGGCCATGCCGCGCTTGACGCGGGCGGTGCCCGTGACCTGATCAGTGCTCACCGGGGCAACCTTTCGCGAGGGGAAGTTCTGGTGACCTCACGGTACGACCGCTGTGGCACCCTCCCCCAAGCCACTGGCGCACCGTTTCAGAAGGCCACTTTCACGATCAACGCTGGTAGGTGACGCCCGTCACGCAGAGGTGGTGTGAACGCCGGATGGGTGCGCGGGGTTGTCCCCGGCCGTCAACGGGTGTGAGATCGAACACTACGACTTGACGGAGGTCGCCACGGGAAGCAAGCACTCCGACAACGGTTCACCGGCAGGCGCGGTCGCTGTGGACGACCCGGCCAAGGTCCGCAACGTCGTGCTCGTGGGCCCCTCCGGCGCGGGCAAGACGACGCTCACCGAGGCCCTGCTCGCCACCACTGGCGTGCTCACCCGGGCCGGCTCGGTCACCGAGGGCACGACGGTCTGCGACCACGACCCGGCCGCCGTGCGGCAGCAGCGGTCGGTCGGCCTCGCCGTCGCTCCCGTCCAGCACGGGGACATCAAGATCAACCTGATCGACACCCCCGGCTACGTCGACTTCGTCGGGGAGCTCAGGGCGGGACTCCGCGCCGCGGACGCCGCCCTCTTCGTCGTCAACGCCTTCGAGGGCGTCGACGCCGCCACCGTCACGTTGTGGCAGGAGTGCGCGCTCGTCGGCATGCCGCGTGCCGTCGTCATCACCCGCACCGACCACCACCGCGCGGACTTCGCGACCGAGGTCATCGCGTGCCAGGCCGCGTTCGGTGCGGGCGTCGTGCCGTTGTACGTGCAGGAGGGCGACCGGCTGACCGGACTGCTGACGGCGGGCGAGAACCACCCGGACGAACGCGCGGCGCTGATCGAGGGGATCATCGCCGAGAGCGAGGACGAGACCCTCATGGACCGCTACCTGGCGGGCGAGGAGATCGACCAGGACACGCTGATCGCCGACCTCGAGACCGCCGTCGCCCGCGGCTCGTTCCACCCCGTGGTGCCCGTGTGCGCCGTGACCGGCATGGGGCTCACCGAACTGCTGGACGGCATCGCCCGCGCGTTCCCGTCCCCGCTGGAGCACGAGGTCCCGTCCGTCACGTCGGTGGACGGCATCCCGCAACCGCGCATGGCCGTCGACCCGGACGGGCCGCTCGTGGCCGAGGTGGTCCGCACCGCGGTGGACTCCTACGTCGGCCGCGTGTCGCTGGTCCGCGTCTTCTCCGGCACCCTGCGCCCCGAACGCCCCGTCCACGTCAGCGGGCACGGCATGGCCGACCGCGGCCACGAGGACCACGACGCCGACGAACGCGTCGCGCACATCTACTCCCCGCTGGGCGCGGCACTGCGCGAGGTCCCGTACTGCGTCGCCGGCGACCTGTGCGCCCTGACGAAGCTGACCACCGCCGAGACCGGCGACACCGTCTCCGCCCCCGACCAGCCGCTGCTGATGGCCCCGTGGGACATGCCGGAGCCCCTGCTGCCCGTCGCCGTGGTCCCCCGCACCCGCAGCGACGAGGACAACCTGGCCCGCAACCTCAACCGCCTCGTCGCGAGCGACCCGACCCTGCGCCTCGACCGCAACGCCGAGACCCGCCAGATGGTCCTGTGGTGCATGGGCGAGGCCCACGCCGACGTCGTGCTGGCCCGCCTGCGCGCGGGCGGCGCGGAGATCGACACCGAACCGGTCCGCGTGCCGTTCCGCGAGACCTTCGCGGGCCCGGCGAAGGGCCACGGCCGGCACGTCAAGCAAAGTGGAGGTCACGGCCAGTACGCGGTGTGCGACATCGTGGTCGAACCGCTGCCGCGCGGCTCGGGCAACGAGTTCGTGGACAAGATCGTCGGCGGCGCGATCCCCCACCAGTTCATCCCGTCCGTGGAGAAGGGCGTGCGCGCGCAGCTGGAGAAGGGCCTGCACGACGGCACCCCTGTCGTCGACGTGCGGGTGACTCTCGTGGACGGCAAGGCGCACTCGGTCGACTCGTCGGACGCGGCGTTCCAGATGGCGGGGTCGCTCGCGTTGAAGGAGGCGGCGTCGATCGGGCGGACCCGGCTGCTGGAGCCGATGGACGAGGTCGCGATCCGGTTGCCCGACGAACACCTCGGCACGGTGCTCGGCGACCTGTCCGGCCGGCGCGGGCGCGTGCTCGGAACCGAGGCCGACGAGGGCGGGCGGACGGTGATCCGGGCCGAGGTGCCGTCCTCGGAGCTGCTGCGGTACGCGATCGAGCTGCGGGCGCTGACGTCGGGGACGGGGACGTTCACGCGGCACTTCTCGCGGTACGACCCGCTGCCGGAGGCGCTGGCGGCCCGCGCGAGCAGGTAGTCGTCACCGCGGTTCCGCGCTCAGTCGATCTTCCGGACGGCGACCGCCGGCACACCCGCCACCAGGGTGCGGGCGGGGACGTCGCGGGTCACCACGGCTCCGGCCGCGACGACGGCGTCCTCGCCCACCGTGACACCCTGCATCACCAGCGCGGAGGCGCCGATCCACACGTTGCGCCCCAGCCGGATGGGCGCCGCCGTGACACCGCAGCGGCGCCCGTCCGGTTCGAGCGGGTGGCCGGAGCTGATGAGACTGACCGCCGGACCCATCATCACGTCGTCACCGATCTCGATGCCGCCGACGTCGTTGAAGCGGCAGCCCTGGTTGACGAAGACGTTGCGCCCCACCCGGATGTTCACGCCGTGGTCGCAGTAGACCGGCGGGATGAGGTGGAACGTCTCGTCGACGACCTGTCCGGTGAGCTCGCTCCACCCCTCCCGGATCGCCTCCTGGTCGGCGTACCGCAACACGTTGATCTCCTCGGTGAGCCGGATCGCCCGCTGCACCCTCTCCACGAAACCCAACTTCGCTCCTCTGCCCGGCACTGTCACCACTGTCGAGGAGAAGGAACCAGGGACGGGGGACGAGCGGCAAACAACGCCGGGGCGACTGTCCACAACCCGCAGTTGTGTTGCTAGCTTCGGCGCGTGGACCTCGACGCCGTGCGGACGTTCGTCATCGTCGTCGACGCCGGGCAGTTCCAGGCCGCCGCCGACGAACTGGGAGTCACCCAGCAGGCCGTCTCGAAGCGCATGGCCGCACTGGAGCGCTCGCTCGGGGTCGCGCTCTTCGTCCGCTCCGCCAGGGGGACGCGGCTGAGCGCCGACGGGAGGTCGTTCCTGCCCCACGCGCGCGACCTGGTCCGGGTCGCGGCGAGGGCAGCCGAGTCGGTCAGGTCCGGGCGGCGGCCGGTCCGCATCGACGTCCTCAACCGGCGCACCGCTCCAGCCACCTCGTTGCACGGTTTCCACCGAACCCGTCCCGAGGTGGAGCTCGACGTCGTGACCCTGTCCGAAAAGGACGCCGGTTCCGCCGTGGCGGCCGTGGTGGACGGCGACATCGACGCGACCTTCCGGGCGCTGGTGTCGACCGGAGGCCGGATCGACGCCCCTCTCCGCGCGGCCAGGGTGATCGACGACCGCCACCAGCTCCTCGTCGGACCGCGGCACGAGCTGGCCGGACGCACGAGCGTCACCCTCGCCGACCTCCGCGAGCACCGCGTCCGGATGCCGGGAATGCGGGCGGACACCGAGTGGGGCGCGTACTACGACGAACTCGCCAGGACGTTCGGGCTCTGGATCGACACCACCGGCCCCAGCTTCGGGGCCGAGGCCCTCCTGGACGAGGTCGCCGCCTCCGCCGAGCTCTCCACGTTCGTCGGGGAGGGCAGCCGCTACCTGTGGCCGGAGGCCTACGACCTGCGCCGGATCCCGATCGTCGACCCGGCGCCGGTCTACCCGCACTCACTCGTCTGGCGCGGCGACAACAGGCATCCCGTCCTCGCCGCCTTCCTCGACC
Source organism: Lentzea sp. NPDC060358 (assembly GCF_042725365.1). Lineage (NCBI taxonomy): Bacteria > Bacillati > Actinomycetota > Actinomycetes > Pseudonocardiales > Pseudonocardiaceae > Lentzea > Lentzea sp. NPDC060358. Next base: position 14,899 of record NZ_JBHXCW010000050.1, read on the forward strand.
ACCTGCGAGGTCTTCGGCGGAGCACACCCGCGGACCGGGTTTGGGCACCCAGCTGGGCGTGCTAGCCGTACCGCTACGTGTTCTGCGGGAACCCGAGGTTCACGCCGCCGTGCGACGGGTCCAGCCACCGCGACGTGACCACCTTCGACCGCGTGAAGAAGTGCACGCCGTGCGGCCCGTAAGCGTGCGAGTCGCCGAACAGCGACTCCTTCCACCCGCCGAACGAGTAGTAGGCGACGGGCACGGGAATCGGCACGTTCACGCCGACCATGCCCACCTCGACCTCGTTCTGGAACCGCCGCGCCGCGCCGCCGTCGTTGGTGAAGATGGCGGTGCCGTTGCCGTAGCGGTTCTCGTTGACCAGCGCGACGGCCTCCTCGTACGTGCCGCGGCGGACCACCGACAGGACCGGGCCGAAGATCTCGTCGGTGTAGACCGCCATCTCCGGCCCGACGTGGTCGAAGAGCGTCGGGCCGAGCCAGAAGCCGCTCGCCTCGCCGTCGATCGGGTGGTCGCGGCCGTCGACCGCGAGCACGGCGCCCTCGGCGACGCCGGTGTCCAAATAGGACGTGACCTTGTCGCGGTGCGCGCCGGTGACCAGCGGGCCCATCTCGCAGGACGCGCCGGCACCGACCCGCACGTCGGCGATCCGCGACTTGATCTTCTCGACGAGCTCGTCGCCGGCCTGGCCCACGGCCACGACGACCGAGATCGCCATGCAGCGCTCCCCCGCCGAGCCGAAGCCCGCGGACACCGCCGCGTCCGCCGCCAGGTCGAGGTCGGCGTCCGGCAGGACGACCATGTGGTTCTTGGCGCCGCCCAACGCCTGCACGCGTTTGCCGTGTGCCGTGCCGGTCTCGTAGACGTAGCGGGCGATCGGGGTGGAGCCGACGAACGAGATCGCCTTCACCGCCGGGTGTTCGAGCAGGCGGTCGACGGCCACCTTGTCGCCGTGCACGACGTTGAGCACGCCGTCGGGCAGGCCGGCCTCGGCGAAGAGCCCGGCGATGAAGTTCGCCGCCGACGGGTCCTTCTCCGACGGCTTGAGCACCACCGCGTTGCCGCAGGCGATCGCCGTCGGCACGAACCACAGCGGGACCATGGCGGGGAAGTTGAACGGCGAGATCACGCCGACCACGCCGACCGGCTGCTGGATCGAGTAGACGTCGACGCGGGTCGAGGCGTTCTCGCTGAAGCCGCCCTTGAGCAGCTGCGGGATGCCGCACGCGTACTCGACCGACTCGAGCGCCCGCTGGATCTCGCCACCGGCGTCGGACACGACCTTGCCGTGCTCCGCCGACACCAGTTCCGCCAGGTCGCCCTTGCGGTCGTTCAGCAGCTCGCGGAACTTGAACATCACCGACGACCGCTGCGCCAGGGAGGCCGTGCGCCAGGACGCAAACGCTTCCGCGGCGGCGTTCACCGCTTCGTCCACTTCGGACACCGAGGCGAACGCGACCTGCTTGGCCACCTTGCCGGTCGTGGGATCGTAGACGTCGCCGAGCCGTTCGGCGGGACCTTCCCAGGCCCTGCCGCCGATCCAGTGCCCGACCATGTTCTGGGCGTCGGTCATGCGCGCTCCACCGCCTGCGCCAGAATGCCCAGCGCCTCGTCCAGCTCGTCCTCGGTCAGCGTCATCGGCGGTGCGAGCCGGATCACGTTGCCGTACAGGCCTCCCTTGCCCACGAGCAGCCCCAGTGCCTTCGACTCGCTCAGCACCGCCGAAGCAGCCGAAGGGTTTGGCTCGCCCTCGGGACCGACGAACTCGACGCCGACCATCAGGCCCTTGCCGCGCACGTCGCCGATCACCGGGTGCTTCTCGGCCAGCTCCCGCAGCCCGCTCAGCAGGCGCGAGCCGAGCTTCGCCGCGTTGGCCTGGAGGTCGTGCTCCAGCAGGTAGTTCACGGTGGCGAGCGCGCCGGCCGTGGAGATCGGGTTGCCGCCGAACGTGGAGATCGAGTTGGCGTTGATCGTGTCCATCAGGTCGCCGCGCGCCACCACGCCACCGATCGCGAGACCGTTGCCGAGGCCCTTGGCGAACGTCATCGCGTCCGGCACCACGTCGTGCGCCTGGATGCCCCAGAAGTGCTCGCCGGTGCGTCCCCAGCCGGTCTGCACCTCGTCGGAGATGAACAGGATTCCGTACTCGTCGAGCACGTCCTTGAACGCGCGGAACAGGCCGTCGGGCGGGGAGGTGAAGCCGCCGACGCCCTGGATCGGCTCGGCGATCATGCACGCGACGTCACCGGACGTGGTGGTCTCGATGATCTCGCGCAGGTCGTCGACGCACGCCTTGACGTAGCCCTTGTCGTCGAGGTCGCGGAACGGGCTGCGGTAGCGGTAGCCGCCGTGCACCCAGCTGACCTTGATCGGCGACAGCGCGGACGCGGACCAGCCGCGGTTGCCCGTGATGGCGATCGTCGCGAACGCGCGGCCGTGGTAGCTGTTGCGCAGGGCCAGGACCTGCTCGCTGCGGCGGGCCTGGGTGGCGAGCATCAGCGCGGTCTCGTTGGCCTCGGTGCCGGAGTTGGTGAAGAACACCTTGGCGTCCGGGATGCCGCTCAGCTCCGCGATCTTCTCGGCGAGCTCGACCTGCGACTTGATGAGGTACAGCGTCGAGCTGTGCAGGACGCCCGTGTCGAGCTGGGAGCGGATGGCGTCGCTGATCTCCGCGACGTCGTAGCCGATGGCGTTGGTCAGGATGCCCGCGAAGAAGTCGAGGTAGGTCGTGCCCTCGCGGTCGGTCACACGGCGCCCCTCGGCGCTCGCGATCTCGATGGGCTCGTCGTAGTAGAGGGCCAGCCACTTCGGCATCACCGCGCGGTGTCGTGCCAGCAGCTCCTTGTGGGCCATCACGTCCTCCAGGGGTCTACGCCTGCCCTCGGAGTGTCCTGGCGCGCCAGGTCCGCCGCCATGCACAACCTGTACCCGGATCGGCTGGTTGGCATTACGTTGTGTCCATGTACCCGACGGTCGCGGAAGTGGTCGCCCTGCCGGTGATCCGGCAGGGCAAGCCGCGTCTGGTGGCCGGATCGGCCGGCCTGTCCCGGCGCGTCCGCTGGGTGCATGTGGCGGAGATCGCAGACATCGCGCCGTTGCTGCGCGGCGGCGAGCTGGTGCTCACGACGGGCGTGATGCTGCCCGAGTCGGGCCTCGCCCGCTACGTCGAGGAACTGGCCGCCGTCGGCTGCGCGGGGCTGGTCGTCGAACTGGGCAGGCGGTGGCGTGACGACGTGCCCGCGGCCCTGGTCACCGAGGCCGAACGGCACGGGTTGCCGCTGGTCACGCTCACGGAGGAGACGAAGTACGTCGCCGTGACCGAGGCGGTGGTCGGGTTGATCGTCGACGCCCAGCTGGCCGAGCTGCGGGCCGCGGAGCAGGTGCACGAGACGTTCACGGCGCTGACGGTCGCCGGCGCCGAACCCTCCGAGGTGCTGCGCGAGGTCGCCCGCACGTCCGGTCTGCCGGTCGTGCTGGAGACCCTCGGGCACGACGTGCTCGCCTACGACGCGGCCGGGCACGACCCGGTGACGCTGCTGGACGACTGGGCGGCGCGCTCGCGGGCCGTCACGGTGTCCGAGCGGACCTCCTACGACACCGCGTCCGGCTGGTTGATCACGATCGTCGGCGCGCGCGGCGCGGACTGGGGCCGGCTCGTGCTCGTGTCACCGGAACCGCCGCCGCACCGGCACGTCGTCGTCGCCGAACGCGCCGCGTCCGCGCTGGCCGTGCACCGGCTGGTCGCCCGGGACCGCGAGTCGCTGGAACGCCAGACGCACCGCACGTTGCTCGCGCAGCTGCTCGGCCAGTCACCCTCGGCACCCGACCTCGGCGCGCGGGCGGCGGCGCTGGGCGTGCCGCTGGAACGGCGGCAGCTCATCGGCGTGGCGGTCCGGCCGGTGTCGGTGCTGCAGGGACAAACCCTGGCCACGCAGGAGGTCCTGCGCGACCTGGCCGAGGCCACCGCGCTGGCCGGACGACGGGTCACGGTCGCGGCGCTCGTCGGCGTCGTGGACGACACGTCGGTGCGCGCCCTGCTGTCCGTGCCCGTGACCGTGGGGGTGGAAGGGGTCCTGCGCAAGGTCGCGCGCGAGGTCCACCGGACCGCGGCGTCGCCCGTGGTGATCGCCGTCGGCACGACCGTGACGTCCACATCGGACGTTCGCCGCTCGCTCGGCGAGGCCGCGCACGTGGCCGGTGCGGCTCTGCGGGCGCCGGGATCACAGCTCTACCACCGGCTCGACGACGTGCGGCTGCGCGGCCTGCTGCACCTGCTGCGCGACGACGAGCGGGTGCGCGCATTCGCGGACCGCGAGCTGGGCCCGTTGCTGGCCCGCGACACCGCACAGGGTTCGCGGCTGGTGGAGCTGCTGCGGTGCCTGTGCGAGAACGGCGGCAACAAGTCGGCGGCCGCGGCGGCCGCGCACCTGTCGCGCACGGCGTACTACCAGCAGCTGGCGCGGATCGAACAGGTCCTCGGCGTCTCGCTGGAGGACCCGGAGTCGGTGCTGTCGCTGCACGTGGCGTTGCTGGTGCACGAGATGGGCCCGTAGCGGGCCCACCTCGGCGTGCGGGTGTCAGCCGTTGATCGTCGGCAGCACGCCCGACAGCACCATCGGGTTCGGCACGGCACCCGCGGCCGGCAGGCCGGGCGCGGACGGGACCGGCGCGTGCACGGCGCCGAGGTGGGTGTTGCCGACGGGGGCCACGGGGGTGTTCAGCTGGGGCAGGCCGGGGGTGGCGGGCAGCGACCGCTCCTGGGCGATGCCCGGGAGGGCCGGGACGGGCAGGCCGCTCGCGACCGGCGCGCCGACGTGCGGCATCTCGACGGCGCCGGCGGCCTCGAGCGGGTTGGCGAGGTGGGCGGTACCGGGAACGAGCTGGCCGGCACCGACCTGCGGGAGGCCGCCGTTCAGCTGCGGCACCTCGGCGGCGTTGGCCGCCCCCGCGAGCAGCGGAGCCGCACCGGCGGCGAGGAGAGCGGCGGCACGGAACAGTCCGGAACGAGACACGTTTTTCCTCAATCTGCTTTTCGGGGACCGATCTTCGATTTCATCGGCGCACCCGGTTCGCGAATTAACCCGCTCGATCGGGTGTTCAGGGCTTGAACCTCACGCCACGGGAGGTCCTACGGTCGTGGCGTGACCCGTTGGAGCATCGGTGACCTGGCCAAAGCGAGCGGACTGACCGTCCGCACGCTGCACCACTACGACGAGATCGGGGTGGTCGTCGCGTCCGAGCGCACGCCTTCCGGTCACCGTCGGTACACCCCGGACGACGTCCGGCGCCTCTATCAGGTGAGATCGCTGCGCCAGCTGGGCCTCTCCCTGGAGGACGTCCGCTCGGCACTGTCCCGTTCGGACTCGTTGCGACCTCTCTTCGAGGCCCAGCTGGCGGCACTGGCCCGGCAGGCGCAGCAGGTGGACGCGCTGCGGTCCCGCCTCACGGCGTTGCTCGACGGGCACACCACCGAGTCCCTTCTGTCCACTTTGGAGATGATGTCCGTGTACGAGAGCTACTTCACCGCCGGCCAGCTCGAAGACCTGCGTTCGCGAGCGGCCGCCCTCGGCCCCGAGGCCGTCGAGGGCCTGAAGACGTCGTGGCTGGAGCTCGTCCGGCAGCTGCGGCAGCACATGACCGAGGGAACGCCCGCGTCCGACCCGCGCGTCGGCGAGCTGGTGGCGGAGTGGGACGCGCTCGGCGCCCGGTTCACCGGGGGCGATCCCGCCGTCCAGGCCGCCGCGCAGAAGTCGTGGAGCGAGAACAAGGCGGCCATCAGCACGCAGATCGGCTGGCCGGCGGACGACGGCCTGGTCGAGTACGTGAACCGGGCACGCGCCGCGAAGTGACCTGGCAGGGTGTCGTCATGACCGCTGACGACGACGCCCGCCGCCTGCACGCCGCCAACCCGGGCGGCTGGTTCGAAGATCTCTACGCGGAGGCCGACGCCGGCACGGCCTCCGTCCCCTGGGACAAACCCGAACCGCAGCCGCACCTCGTCGAGTGGGCCTCCGGGACCGACGGCACGGGCAAGACCGCCCTGGTCGTGGGCTGCGGCTACGGCCGCGACTCGGAGTACCTGGCGACGCTGGGCTACGCCGTCACGGCGTTCGACGTCTCCCCCACCGCCATCGCCGCCGTCCAGGCGCGCCACCCGGACTCGGAGGTCACCTACGTGGCCGCCGACCTGCTCGCGCCGCCACCCGAGTGGCACCGCGCGTTCGACCTCGTCGTCGAGAACATGACGGTCCAGGCGCTGCCCGTCGCACTGCACGCCCGCGCCTGCGAACAGGTCGCGAAGCTGACCGGCGCACGCCTGCTGGTGCTCGCCGTCGCCCGTGACGAGGGCCCCGCACCGTCCGGCCCGCCGTGGCCGCTCACGCCCACCGAGATCGACGCGTTCGCCGTGGACGGTCTGTCGCCCGTGCGCGTGCATCGCGACGAGGTCCGCTGGGCCGCGGAGTTCACCCGCCAAGTGGCCATGAACTGACCACTTATGGCGGAGTTCCGCCGCTTAGCGTGAATCATGCTCGTTCGTCGGATGGTCGCCCGCCTGCTCGACTGGCTGCTGGTGCTGGTCGTGGTGTGGCCGCTGGTCCACGAACCCGTGATCGTGGCGCTCTGTGCGGCCGTGTACGACGCACTGCTGCTGCGCCTGAACACGATCGGAAAGGTGCTCACGGGCCTGCGCGTGGTGGGCCCCGCGTCGGGCTTCGAGCACCGGCGAGCCCTGACCCGCACACTCGTGACGACCGTCGTGCCCGGCGCGGGCGGGGTGCTCGTGCTGACCGGCGTGGGCTGGCGGGAACCGGCGCTGGTGGCAGGCCTCGGCTGGCAGCAGCCGTGGGTCGTCGCCGGCGAAACCCTGCCCGTCGGCCCGTCGGGGTGGGTCGGGCCGTTGGTGCTGGTCAGCGGGCTGGTGCTGCTGGGGCTCTCGGCGGTGGAGTCGCTGGACCTGCGGGGGACGCGGACGTGGCACGACCGCAAGGCGGGCACGGCCGTGGTGCGGCTCAAGGTGGCACAATCCCAGCGGTGACCAACGAGGTCGACCGGAACCACGGCACCGTGGTGCAGGCGCACGAGATCGGGTGCCTGCACGTCGCCGCGCACCCGCTGAGCGCGCTGAACGGCCTGCCACCATCCGTCTCGTCCTTCACGGGTCGTGTGGCGGACCTGGCCGAACTCACCGCGCACCGGGTCGTCGTCGTGTCGGGGCTGGGCGGTGTCGGCAAGACCGAGTTGGTGCTGCGGTTCGCCGAGGACAACAGCTTCCCCGGTGGCCAGTTGCTGTGGGACTTCCACAGCTACGACGCGGGCCGCACGGACGCCGGCGCCGCGCTGCGCTCGTTCCTGCTCGCATTGGGCGTCGGCGACATTCCCGAGGTCGAGGCCGACAAGGCGAGGCTGTTCCGCTCGCTGGTGTCGAATCGCGAGCCGATGCTGTTCGTGCTCGACAACGTGGGCACCGCCGCGCAGGTCCGGCCGTTGCTCGTGCCGAGGCACAAGCTGATCGTGACCAGCCGCGATCTCCTCCCCGCTCTCGACGCGCACCAACTCGAGCTGACAGCCCTGCCCGTGGAGGACGCGGAACGGGTGACCGGCGACGCCGAGGTGGCACGGCTCTGCGACGGCCTTCCTCTTGCGCTGCAGATCATGGCGGCGCTGAAGCGGTCCGACCCGGATCACGACTGGGCTGCAGATCTTCGCGGCCGGCGGCTGAACGTGCTCAAACTCGACGACCAGGACCTGCGGGCGACGTTCGACCTCTCGTACCGGACGCTGTCGGACGATCAGCGGCGGTTCTTCCGCTTGCTCTCGTTGGCCGGGAGCTTCGTCACGCCGGACAGTGCCGCCGCGGTCTGCGCGCTGACCGGACCTGAGATCCTCGCCCGTCTCAGAGACCTGAGGAACAAGCACCTGCTCGAGTCCGGCAACCGCTTCCACGATCTCGTGCTGCAGTACGCCGTCGAACGTCGCGAGGCCGAGGAGACCAGGTCCACGATCGAGGAGGCGGCGGACCGGTACGACCTGCACCTGCAAGAGCTGCGGCGGCGCCGAGGCCACTGGAGGCGTATCGGCGAGTTGGCAGAGTGCTACACCAGTGGAAATCTGCCCAGATACATGATGTGACGAGTTCTGGGGCTCGGCTCAGAGCCGGGACTTTAGGAACCCGATCGCGTCCGGCAGCACCCGCCGCCAATACCCGCCGTCGTGCTCGCCGTGGTCGAACGCCCCCTGCGCCCCGACCGCCCGGGCCAGTTCCACCGCCGGGTCGTGGAACGGGTCCTCCCGCCCGCACCACACCCCCACCGGTGACGTGATCCGGCCGGCGTGCAGCAACGGCTCGTGGCGCTCCCACACCTCGCGCGACGCGAAGCCGTTGATCCGGGCGGCGTCCTCCCAGGTGGGGAACAGGGCGGGGCTGACCGCCGCGACGGCCTTCAGCGGCTGCCGCGAGGCGATGTCCAGCACCCCGAACCCGCCCATCGACACGCCCAGCGCGGCCTCGAACGGCACCGGCGGGACCAGGGACACCCAGTAGTCGTCGCCGCCGTCGACCACCGCGCACCGCAACCGCGTGCCGTGCAGGAACCGCGGCAGCCCCAGGTCCTCCCACCACGCGACGCTGCCGCCGCGGCCGTGCAGCACGAGCACCACCGGTCCGGCCGCGCCCATCCACGCGCCCCACGGCGTCGGCTGGACGGGGACCGGGGGCACGTCGGGCACCACGCCGTCCCGGCCGGTCCAGCCGAGCAGACGGCGGCCGGGCGGGCTGAGCGCCGCCCACGTCCCGCCCGCGACCAGGCCCGCTCCGCCGAGCAGCAGCGCGCGCCGGGACATCCCCATGAGGAACACGGTACGCACAATGTGCGCCGATCATGACAAGCGTGGACACTCTGACACTGCCAGACCTGCGCCACCGGTCCCAGGATTCCGGGATGGAACCGACCGCGTTCGCCGTGTTTCAGCAGCGTAACAGGGGGTTGAACGATGGCAGTTGAGTCCTCCCCGCCCCAGGTCACACCGGACGGTCGCGTCGAGCTGAGCGACGTGCGTCCCATCCAGGACAGCAGGTTCTACAACCCCGAGCTCGCGCCGGTGCCGGTGGAGCAGCGCACGTGGAGCACGTACAACTTCTTCGCGCTGTGGATGGGCATGGCGCACAACATCCCCAGCTACACGCTCGCCGCGAGCCTCATCGCGCTCGGCATGGACTGGGTGCAGGCGTTCCTCACGATCACACTCGGCAACCTGATCGTGCTGGTGCCGATGCTGCTCAACAGCCACGCCGGCACGAAGTACGGCATCCCGTTCCCCGTGTTCGCCCGCGCCTTCTACGGCATCCGCGGCGCCAACCTCGTCGCGTTGCTGCGGGCGTTCATCGCGTGCGCCTGGTTCGGCATCCAGACGTGGGTCGGCGGCAAGGCGCTGCACGTCATCATCGGCCGGCTCGCCGGTGACGGGTGGACGAAGGCGTCGCAGATCGCCGGGCAGCCGTGGACGTTGTGGTTGTGCTTCTTCGGTTTCTGGGTCGTGCAGATGCTGGTGATCTGGCGCGGCATGGAGGCGATCCGGCGGTTCGAGAACTGGACGGCACCGCTGGTCAGCATCGGCTTCCTGGTGCTGCTCGGCTACGTGCTGGTGAAGGCGGGCGGGTTCGGGCCGATCCTGCACCAGGGCAGCAGCCTCGGCTGGGGGCCGGAGTTCTGGAAGATCTTCTTCCCCGCGCTGATGGGCATGATCGCGTTCTGGTCGACGCTGAGCCTCAACATGCCGGACTTCACGCGGTTCGGCGGGTCGCAGAAGAAGCAGGTCACCGGGCAGGTCCTCGGTCTGCCGACCACCATGTCGTTCATCGCGATCGTGGCGATCCTGACGACGTCGGGTGCGCAGGCGCTGTACGGCGAGGCGATCTGGGACCCGGCCGACCTCGCGTCGCGGTTCGACAGCACGCTGCTGGTGCTCGTCGCGCTGATCTCGCTGGTGCTGGCCACGATCTCGGCCAACCTCGCGGCGAACGTCGTCAGTCCCTCCTACGACTTCTCGAACGCGTTCCCGAAGCGGATCACCTTCGCCGTGGGCGGTCTGATCACCGGTGTCGTCGGCATCCTCATCCAGCCGTGGCGGCTGATCTCCGACCCGAGCATCTACATCTTCGCGTGGCTCGGGTTCTACGGCGGGCTGCTCGCGTCCGTGGCGGGCGTGTTCGTCGCCGGGTACTGGGTGATCAAGAAGACCGCGCTGCGGCTGGAGGACCTCTACCTCGACGGGCGGGGCGCGTACTGGTTCAACGGCGGCTGGAACTGGCGGGCCGTGGTGGCGACGCTCGTGGGCTCGGTGCTCGCGGTCGGCGGCGCGCACGGCGGGCCGTTCCCGGCGGACGGGCTCATCCCGTTCCTCAAGCCCCTCTACGACTACAACTGGGTGGTCGGCTTCGCCGCCGGCTTCCTCGTTTTCCTGGCTCTGAAGGACAACTCGGCAAAGGAGACGACCAGGTGAGCACCATCATCCGGGCGGCGCTCGTCCAGCAGAAGTGGACGGGCGACAAGGAGTCGATGATCGCGAACGCGGTCGAGCACATCCGCAACGCCGCCTCCCAGGGCGCGCAGGTGCTGTGTCTCCAGGAGCTCTTCTACGGGCCGTACTTCTGCCAGGTGCAGGACGCGGACTTCTACTCCTACACCGAGGCGATCCCCGACGGCCCCACCACGGAGCTGATGAAGGAAGTCGCCGCGCAGAACAACATCGTGCTCATCGTGCCGATGTACGAGCAGGAACAGCCGGGCGTCTACTACAACACCGCCGCGGTGATCGACGCCGACGGCACCTACCTCGGCAAGTACCGCAAGAACCACATTCCGCAGGTCAAGGGCTTCTGGGAGAAGTTCTACTTCAAGCCTGGCAACCTCGGGTACCCCGTGTTCGACACCGCGGTCGGGCGGATCGGCGTCTACATCTGCTACGAGCGCCACTTCCCCGAGGGCTGGCGGGCGCTGGGCCTCGCGGGCGCGAAGATCGTGTTCAACCCGTCGGCCACCAGCAGGTCGCTGTCGGAGTACCTGTGGAAGCTGGAACAGCCCGCGGCGGCCGTCGCGAACGAGTACTTCGTCGGCGCGATCAACCGGGTCGGCGTGGAACCGCTGGGCGACAACGAGTTCTACGGCCAGACGTACTTCGTCAGCCCGCGCGGCCAGCTCGTCGGCGAGGCGGCGTCCGACACCGAGGAGGAGCTCGTCGTCCGCGACCTCGACCTGGACCTGCTGACCGAGGTCCGCGACACGTGGGCGTTCTACCGCGACCGCCGCCCCGACACCTACGAGGGCCTGGTGACGCCGTGAGCACGCTCATCCGCAACGGCCTCGTCGTCAACGCCACCGGCTCGCACGCCGCCGACGTGCTGATCGACGGCGAGCACATCGCCGCGCTCGTCACGCCCGGCTTCGAGGTGCGGGCCGACGAGGTCGTCGACGCGGCCGGGAAGTACGTCATCCCCGGCGGCATCGACGTGCACACCCACATGGAGATGCCGTTCGGCGGCACCCAGTCCGCCGACACGTTCGAGACCGGCACGACGGCGGCGGCGTGGGGCGGCACGACCACGATCGTCGACTTCGCCGTGCAGCCCAAGGGCTCGTCGTTGCTGTCCACTCTGGACAGGTGGCACAGCAAGGCCGACGGCAACTGCGCCGTCGACTACGGGTTCCACATGATCATCTCCGACGTGAACGACCAGTCGCTCAAGGAGATGGAGTCCTGCATCGCGGCCGGCGTGAACAGCTTCAAGATGTTCATGGCCTACCCCGGCGTCTTCTACGCGACCGACGGCGAGATCCTGCGCGCCATGCAGAAGGCGCGCGAGACCGGCGCCACGATCATGATGCACGCGGAGAACGGCATCGCGATCGACCAGCTCGTGGCGCAGGCGCTGGCCGACGGCCTGGGCGACCCCGTGCAGCACGGCCTGACGCGCCCGCCGGAGCTGGAGGGCGAGGCCACCTCGCGGGCGATCCAGCTCGCGAAGGTGACCGGGTCGCCGCTCTACGTCGTGCACCTGTCGGCGGCCCAGGCGCTCGACGCCGTCACGGCGGCGCGCGACACGGGCCAGAACGTGTTCGCGGAGACCTGCCCGCAGTACCTCTACCTGTCGCTGGACGACCTGGCCCTGCCGGGCTTCGAGGGCGCGAAGTACGTGGCGTCGCCCCCGCTGCGCCCCAAGGAGCACCAGTCGTCGCTGTGGCGGGGCCTGCGGACCAACGACCTGTCCGTCGTGAGCACCGACCACTGCCCGTTCTGCTTCAAGGACCAGAAGCAGCTGGGCGTCGGCGACTTCTCGAAGATCCCCAACGGCATGCCCGGCGTCGAGCACCGCGTCGACCTGCTGCACCAAGGCGTGGTGAAGGGCGAGATCACCCGCGAGCGCTGGGTCGAGATCGTCGCCACGACCCCGGCGCGGATGTTCGGCATGTACCCGCGCAAGGGCGTGATCGCACCGGGCGCGGACGCGGACGTCGTGGTCTACGACCCCGCGGCCACGCAGACGATCTCGGCCGAGACCCACCACATGGCCGTGGACTACTCGGCCTACGAGGGCTTCGAGGTGACCGGTCGCGTCGACACCGTGTTTTCCCGGGGCCGCAAGGTGATCGCCGACGGCGCCTACCACGGCTCGACGGGCCACGGCCGGTTCGTGTCCCGCGACCTCAACCAGTACCTCGTGTAGAGAGAGGAGGTCCACTGTGGACTTCGGTGTGGTGCTGCAGACCGACCCGCCGGCGCGGGACGTGGTGGAGGGCCTCCGCGCGGCCGAGGACTGCGGCTTCCGCTACGGCTGGACGTTCGACTCCTGCGTGCTGTGGCAGGAGCCGTTCGTCATCTACTCCCAGGTGCTGGCCGCCACCCGCGACCTCGTCGTGGGCCCGATGGTCACCAACCCGTCGACCCGCGACTGGTCGGTGACGGCCTCGCTGTTCGCGACGCTGAACGACATGTTCGGCAACCGCACGGTCTGCGGCATCGGCCGGGGCGACTCGGCCCGCCGCGTGATCGGCCGGAAACCGGCCTCGCTCGCGACGCTGGGCTCGGCGATGCACGTGATCAAGGAACTGGCCGAGGGGCGCGAGGTCGAGCACCACGGCACACCCGTGCGGATCCCGTGGGTGCGCAACGGCAAGCTCGAGGTGTGGATGGCCGCGTACGGTCCCAGGGCGCTGAAGATGGTCGGCGAGCAGGCCGACGGCTTCATCCTGCAGACCGCCGACCCGGACATCGCCCGCTGGACCATCGGCTCGGTGCGCGAGGCGGCGACGGCGGCCGGCCGCGACCCGTCGGCCATCACGATCTGCGTGGCGGCACCGGCCTACGTCGGCACAGACCTCGAGCACCAGCGCGACCAGCTGCGGTGGTTCGGCGGCATGGTCGGCAACCACGTCGCGGACCTCGTGGCCCGGTACGGCGACTCGGGTGTGGTGCCCAAGGCGCTGACCGACTACATCAAGGACCGCGAGGGCTACGACTACGCCCACCACGGCAAGGCGGGCAACCGGTCGACCGACTTCGTGCCGGACGCGATCGTCGACCGCTTCTGCCTCGTCGGGCCGGAGTCGGCGCACGTGGAGCGGTTGCAGGAGTTGAAGGAGATCGGCGTCGACAACTTCGCGCTCTACCTGATGCACGACGAGAAGGACAAGACGCGCGACGCGTACGGGTCGGCGGTGATCCCGGCCGTCTAACCTGGTGCCGTGCCCGAAGACCTGCCCTCCGTGTCGAACGCGTTCGACGGCACGGCCGGGCAGGTCTTCCAGATCGGTGTCGTCGAGGGCGATGTGGTCCTGGGTGCGTCCCGCCCTTCCGCGCTGCCGCTGCAGGTGGGCGTGGTGCCACCGCGTGCCGCGTCGTTCCAGCACCGTGACGCGCCTGTCGCGGAGCGGGCGCTGCTGATCGGAACGGGTGGCGTCGGCAAGACCCAGCTCGCGGCCGAGCACGCCAGGGCCCTGTGGGACGCCGGGGAAGTCCGCCTGCTGGTCTGGGTGACGGCGACCTCGCGCGACGCGATCTCGTCGGCCTACGCCGACGCCGCCACGAAGCTCGCCGGTGCGCAGCGGGACGCGCAGGCGTTCCTGGAGTGGCTAGCCACCACCGCCGAACCGTGGCTGGTCGTGCTCGACGACCTGCGGAAGCCCTCCGACCTCACCGGGTTGTGGCCGCCCGAGACCGGGCGCGTGGTCGTGACGACTCGGCGGCAGGACGCCTCACTGCGCGGCGAACGACTGCTCGTCGGCACGTTCACGCCGGACGAAGCCCGCAAGTACCTGTCGTCGGTGGTGGGTGCGGACGACGACGTCGCCCGGCTCGCCGACGAGCTCGGACACCTGCCGCTGGCGCTGGCCCAGGCCGGTGCTTGCGTGCTCGACCGGCACCTCTCGTGCGCCGAGTACCTGGCCCGGTTCTCGGAGCGGCGACTGGAGCTGATGGCTCCGGACGAGTTGCCCGACGACCACCGGGCGACCGTCGCGGCGACGTGGGCGTTGTCCGTCGAGCACGCCGACTCGCTGACGCCGCGGGGGGTCGCCCGGCCGCTGCTCGACATCGCGAGTGCGTTGGACCCCAACGGGATTCCGGTCGCGCTGTTCACCTCGCCGGCCGTGCTGGAGTTCGTGGGCGTGGACGCCGCCGACGCCCGCGACGGGCTGAGCTGCCTGCACCGGCTCAGCCTGGTCACCCTGGGACAGGACGTCCGGGTGCACGCGCTGGTGCAACGCGCCACCCGTGACACGTGGACCGATCCGGCGGCGGTCGTCCGCGTCGCCGCCGACGCCCTGACCGAGGTGTGGCCGGACGAGCAGCGACGGGTCCTGCACGCGAACGCCGAGGCCCTCCGCGCGTGCGGCGACCGCTGGCTGTGGCGGGAGAACTGCCACCCGCTGCTGTTCCGCTGGGGCATCGACGTCGGCACGTCCACGACCAGCGGAGCCGTGGAGTTCTTCGCCGAGCTCGGCAGGACCTCGTCCGAACGGCTCGGTCCCGATCACCCCGACTCGCTGCGGGCTCGCGGCCTGCTCGTCCAGTGCCGCAGCGAGGTGTCCGACCCGGCCGCGGCCGCGACCGAGTACCAGCGGCTGCTGGAGGTCCAGGAACGCGTTCTCGGCCCCGACCACGTGGACACCCTGTTCACCCGGCGCAGCCTCGTCATGTGCCGCGGGAGGTCGGGCTCCCCGGCCGAGGCCACGGCCGCGCTCCGCGACCTCCTCGCCGACCAGGTGCGCGTTCTCGGCCCGGACCACCCCCAGACCCTCACCACCCGCGGCAACATCGCCTTCCTGCTCGCCAGGGCGGGCGACCTGCGGCGCGCCGTCGCCGCGACCGAGGCGCTGGTGGCCGACCAGGTGCGCGTTCTCGGCTCCGACGACCTCCAGACGATGGTGACGCGGCAGAACCTCGCCGACCTGCGGGGCGAATCAGGTGACCTGGCGGCGGCCGTCACCGGGAACCGGCGCCTGCTGGCCGACCGGCTGCGGGTGCTCGGCCCGGACCACCCGCTCACCTGGGCGAGCCGCGGGAACCTCGTGCACTGGCTGCACGAGGCCGGGGACATGTCCGCGGCGGCAGCGGAGTGCCGGGAGCTGCTGCGAGAGCAGGTGCGGGTGCTCGGCGCCCGTCACCCCGAGGTGCGCAAGACCCGCGAGTCGTTCCTCTACCTCACCGAGCGGGTCTGACCGTCCCACTCCGCCGTGAGCGTGGGCAGCAGTTCGGCCAGCTGCACCGGGTAGAAGGTGTCCTCGGTGGCCGCCAGCTCCTCCGCCGTCCACCACCGGTACGAGGCGATGCTGTGCTCCTCGGCGTCGTCGAACCCGGAGGTGTCGACCTCGAAGGCGTCCACCGGCGCGTGGAAGAACCACTCCTCCGCGTCGAAGGTCTGCCCGGCGAAGCTGAACACCGCGCGCCGCCGCCACACCGGGCCGGCCAGCTGCTCCGGGTCGAGCTTCACGCCCGTTTCCTCGAACGCCTCGCGCACGGCCGTGTCGCGCAGGTCCTCGCCGTCCTCGACACCGCCGCCGACGGTGAACCAGAACAGCTCCTGCGGGCGCGCCGGGTCGAAGCCCTGGAACAGCAGGACCCTGCCCCCGGCGTCCACCAGCAGCACGCGGGCGGACGGGCGGGGCGTCAGCATCACCGCGTCGGACGGGGCGGCGGGCTCGGCGATCTCGAAGTACGACGGCTGCGGCGCGGTGCCGGACAGCCGCAGCCACCGCACGATCCGGCGGCGGCGCTGCAGCAGGGTGTCGCGGACGGCGTCGTTGTGGACGCGGCGGGCGAGCACGACGCGTTCCTCGGCGTCGGCCAGCTCGGACGCCAGGGCCGGGGCGAGAGCCGAGCGGTCCAGGGCACCCAGCAGGGTCGAGAGCTCGTTCTCGGCCGACTCGCGCTCGGCCCGCGACGCGGATTCGGCGCGGGACGCGGCGGCGGACAGGGCCGGGTCCAGCAGGGCGCGCACCACGACGGCGCGGCGGGCCAGCGCGGCGTCCAGGGCGGCCCAGGCGGCGTCGGTGCGGACGTGGAGGCGGTCGAGGCGGTTCGCGATGGCCAGCACCCAGGCGGCCAGCAGCAGGGCCACGACCACGACGACGAGGACGGCGGTCATGCCTCGCTCACCCGGCGGGGGTCGGCGGCGATGGCCGTCTCGTAGACGCGCAGCACCTGGGAGGCGACGACGGACCAGTCGAAGGCCTGCACCCGCTGCGACCCGACGGTCACGTACTCGGCGCGCTGGGCCGAGTCGCGCAGCACCGAGCGCAGCGCGTCGGCCAGGGCGCGGGCGTCGCCGACCGGGAACAGCGCGCCCGCCTTGCCGTCGTCGAGCACGCGGCGGAAGGCGTCGATGTCCGAGGCGACCACGGCGGTGCCGGCGGACATGGCCTCGGTCAGGATGATGCCGAACGACTCGCCGCCGGTGTTGGGCGCCACGTAGACGTCGACCGAGCGCAGCATCCTGGCCTTCTCGACGTCGTCGACCTGGCCGAGCAGGTCCACCCGGTCGGCGAACGGCCCGTCGAACGACGCCTCGCCGCGGCCCACGACCAGCAGGCGCAGGTCCGGGAACTCGGCGGCGATCAGGCCGAACGCCTCCCACAGCACCGGCATGCCCTTGCGCGGCTCGTCGTAGCGGCCGACGAAGCCGAGCGTGCCGCCGGGGCGCGGGTAGCCGTCCAAAGTGGACGCCGAGGCGAAGAAGTCGACGTCGACGCCGTTCGGGATCTCCACCGCGTCGCCCCCGAGGTGCTCGACCTGCACGCGGCGGGCGAGTGCGGAGACGGCGATGCGGGCGGTGACCTTCTCCAGGAACGGCTGCAGCACGGGCTGGAACGCCGACAGCATCTTCGAGCGCGGCGTGGAGGTGTGGAAGGTGGCGACGATCGGGCCGTCGGCCAGCATCAGCGCCAGGAACGACAGCGACGGCGCCGTGGGTTCGTGCAGGTGCAGGACGTCGAACCGGTGCTCCTCGATCCAGCGGCGCACCCGCGCGTACGAGACGGGGCCGAAGGACAGGCGCGCCACCGAGCCGTTGTACGGGATGCCGACCGCGCGGCCGGCGGAGGTCACGAACGGGGGCAGCGCGTGCTCGTCGTCGGCCGGGGCGAGGACGTTCACCTCGTGGCCCAGCGCGATCAGGGCGCGCGCGAGGTCGACGACGTGGGCCTGCACCCCGCCCGGCACGTCGAACGAGTAGGGGCAGACGATCCCCACCTTCACCGCGCGAGCCTCCTGGCAAGGGCGGTGCGGCGGCCCTCCGGCAGGTCGGCCAGCCAGAGCTTCTGCAGCATGTGCCAGTCGGCCGGGTGGGCGGCGATGTCGGCGGCGAACACGTCCGCGACGGCCTGCGTGGCGGCCTGGACCGTGCCGACCTTGATCGGCGGGTGGATGCGGAAGTGCCAGCCGTCCTCGGTGAACCAGCAGCCGACCGGCAGCAGCGCGGCACCCGTCGTGGACGCCAGGTGCGCGGGACCCGCGGGCATCAGGGTCTGCTCGCCGAAGAACGTGACGGGCACGCCGGACGACGTCAGGTCGCGGTCGGCCAGCAGGCACACGACCTTGTTGGCGCGCAGGCGCTCGGCCAGCACCGTCGCGGGTGGACGCTCGCCGCCGCTGAGCGGCAGCACCTCGAAGCCCAGCGTCTCGCGGAACTCGACGAACTTGCGGTACAGCGACTCGGGCTTCAGCCGCTCGGCGACCGTGGTGAACGTGCCGGAGTGGCCGACGAGCCAGACGCCCGCCATGTCCCAGTTGCCGCTGTGCGGCAGCGCGACGACCGCACCGGTGCCGTTCGCGAGCGCCGCGTCGAGGTTCTCCACGCCGGAGACCTGCGAGTCGCACTTCTCGTACGCGGCCGCGAGGTCCGTCGACGGCAGGCGGAACGCCTCGCACCAGTAGCGCGCGTAGGACCGCAACGAGTCGCGCACCAGTTCGTCGAGCTCTTCCTCACCGGCCTGCGGCACGACCCGGCGCAGGTTCCTGCGCAGCTGCGCGACCCCGCCACCCCCGCGTTTCGCGGCGTAGTCGGCCCCGGCCCGGAACAACCCGCGCGCCCACGACTCCGGCAGCAGGCGGATCAGCCGCCACCCGGCGCTGTACCCGAGCGTCGCGAGGTTCACGCGGCCTCCCGCGCCGACTTCGCGACCGCGAGGACGCGCTGCAGCACCGTCGCCACCGTCATGACGGCGAGCAGCCACAACGCGATGTCGAGCAGGTGGGGCACGCCGAGCCCCTGCACCCCGGCACCGACGAGCGCGACGATGAACCGCTCGGCCCGCTCGGCCAGCCCGCCGTCGGCGCTGAGCCCCGACGCCTCGGCACGCGCCTTGACGTAGGAGATGACCTGCGAGGCCACCAGGCAGACGAACCCGGCCGCCGCGGTCCACCGGTTGCCGCTCGCGAACGCGTACCAGGTGAGCGCCGCGAACAGCGCCCCGTCGGCGATCCGGTCGCAGGTGGCGTCGAGCACGGCCCCGAACTTCGTCGGCCCCTGCGCGCGGGCCATCGCCCCGTCGATGAGGTCGAGCAGCACGAAGAACGTCACCAGCGCGCTGCCGACGAACAGCTGCCCGCGGGGGATGAACCACAGCGCACTGGCCACGGCACCGGCCGTGCCGGCGACGGTGACGGCGTTGGGGGTGAGGCCACGCGCCAGCAGCCACGCCCCGATCGGATCGGTGACGCGCGAGACGGACGCGCGAGCGAAGATGTTCAGCATGGCGTGTCGCAGCCTAGCTGGACTGCTGAAACGCCCTGCTCGCGGGTGAGGGCGGGCTCTGGCTTGGACAGGACGGGCGGCCAGCGGGAGCGGGCGGGCGGCGGGAGCGGGCGGGTGCCCTGCCCGGCGATGGGACGGGCGGTCGGCCTGTCGGTGGGATGGTGGCCTGCTCGGTGAGGCGGGTGGCCTGCCTGGTGGCGGGGCGGGCCTGGCGGCGGGCGGCTGAGAGCGGGCCGGGTGACCTGCCCGGCGGCGGGGCGGGCCTGGCGAGTGCCGTCCCCCACGACGACAACACCCGCGCACAGCCCGCCGAACCCCCTCGCGAACCCCCTTCGAACCGAACTCCTCGGAACCGAGCTCCCCCGAGCCGGACTCCCAACCGAACTGCTCCGGGCCGAACCACTCCGGAACCGAACCCCGGGCCGAACCCCGGGCCGAACCTCCCGGACCGAACCCCGGGCCGAACTCCCCCGAGCGGCGTGCACCGCCCCGGGACTAGCCGAGTCGCCGGTGGTCCTCGGCGATCCGCTTCAGCAGCGCCTGCAACTCCTCCCCCCGCACCGCCATCCGCTCCAGCCGGCCGAACAGCGCCAGGTACTCGCGCACGTCCAGCGGGTCGGTGATGGTGGCGTTGCCCGTCAGCACGCTGACCGTGACGACGCGCTCGTCGTAGATGTGGAAGCCGTGCAGTGCCACGACGTTCGCGTCCGCCGTCCACGGCACCACGCCGAGGCGGACGTTCGGTCTGCGCTGGATCGCGGCCAGGTGCTCGACCTGCTCCGCCATCTGCTCGGGCGAGCCCATCCGCCAGCGCAGGGCGCTCTCGGACAGCACGAACACGAACTGCTTGGCCAGGTCGTCCATTCTGGACCGGCGCACGCGCAGCGCCGCCACCGCCGCCTCCTGCTCCGACGGCGGCATCGTCCCCAGCACGATCCGCAGGTAGGCCTCGGACTGCAGCAGCGAGGGCACCAGGTTGACCTGGAAGAACCTCGACGTCGCGGCCCGCGCCTCCACGCGGCTGATCGTCTGCTGGTGGCGGTGCGCCCCACGGTGCAGCACGACGCGGCGGGTCTCCGCCTCGGCGTGCAGCGACCTGGCGAGTTCGACCAGTTCGATGCGCGTCTCCCTCGAGGCGGCCAACTCCGCCACGAGACGCTCCACGTCCGCCACGGACGGGAGCAGCATGCCGTTCTCGATCTTCGACAGCTTTGACTGGCTCATCCCGGTGGCACGGGCGGTGGCCGTGCCGGTCATCTTCGCCTCGGTGCGCAACCGGCGTAGTTCACGCGAAAGCCGTTCTCTCGCTAATCGCGAACGCTCAGGTGCGGTCATGGTTCGCACCGTATCCATTCACACTCGGCGAGACGATCGGCCATAGGCGGGGACTTGACTCGCAGTTGACACCTCCAGGTGGGTGATCTCACCTACCTGGAATCGCTTTGTGCTGGTGTTACGTCTCGATCCCCGCCGCAAAACCACCCGAAAGACGTAACCGAAATCTATTCCTGACCGCATGGAAACGACGTTGATTGTCCAGGCCGGACAAGGCGCGAGAGTTTTTGTCACTCTTTTGTCCACGAATTCGTCCGGCTTTCAAGCAGATGCCTGACTAAACGCCCTGTTTAGGGCCGAACTCGCAAAGGGACTTAGGCGCGCGGCAATATCGTGCGCAAAGCGAACAAGATCAGCCGACGGCCTTCCAGCCGTCGGCCAGCAGCTGCCGGGTCTCCCCCAGCAGCTGCGGCAGCACCTTGGTGTGCCCGATGACCGGCATGAAGTTCGCGTCGCCGCCCCACCGCGGCACGACGTGCTGGTGCAGGTGCGCGGCGATCCCGGCGCCCGCGACGACGCCCTGGTTCATGCCCACGTTGAACCCGTGCGGTGACGCCACGTGCCGGCCCACCCGCATGGCCTTCTGCGTGAACGCGGCGAACTCGGCCGTCTCCGACACCGTCAGGTCGGTGTAGTCCGGCACGTGCCGGTACGGCAGCACCATCAGGTGGCCGGGGTTGTACGGGTACAGGTTCAGCACCGCGAAGACCTCGGCGCCGCGCGCGATGATCAGACCGTCCTCGTCGGACAGCGCGACCACGCGGCAGAACGGGCACCCGGCGGGCTCGTCGCCCTCGGCCTTGCCCGCGCCCTGCACGTAGGACAGGCGGTGCGGGGTCCACAGGCGCTGCAACGCGTCCGGGACCCCGACTCCGTCCTGCGGTTCGAGCTCAGGCGTCACGAGAGCAGTTCCGCCGTGGGCGAGGCGTTCTCCCGGCGGCCCACCCAGTCGACGATCTGCTCGACGGCCCGCTCGACGGGCACGCCGTTGATCTGGGTGCCGTCGCGGAACCGGAACGACACCGCGTTCGCCTCCACGTCCTTGGCACCGGCCAGGAGCATGAACGGCACCTTCTGCAGCGTGTGGTTGCGGATCTTCTTCTGCATGCGGTCGTCCGAGGCGTCGACGTCGACCCGGATGCCCTTCTTCTTCAACGTCTCGCGCACCGCGAACAGGTGGTCGGCGTTCTCCGAGGTGACCGGGATGCCCATGACCTGCACCGGCGCGAGCCACGCCGGGAACGCGCCCGCGTAGTGCTCGGTCATCACGCCGAAGAACCGCTCGACCGACCCGAACAGCGCGCGGTGGATCATGACCGGGCGCACGCGCGAGCCGTCCGGCCCGGTGTACTCGAGCTCGAAGCGCTCCGGCAGGTTGAAGTCGAGCTGGATGGTCGACATCTGCCAGGTGCGGCCGAGCGCGTCGCGGCACTGCACGGAGATCTTCGGGCCGTAGAACGCGGCGCCACCGGGGTCGGGCACGAGCTCCAGGCCGGACTCCCGCGCCACCGACGCGAGCGTCTCGGTCGCCTCGTCCCAGATCTCGTCCGAACCGACGTACTTCTCCGGGTTCTTGGTCGAGAGCTCCAGGTAGAAGTCGTCGAGGCCGTAGTCGCGCAGCAGGTCCAGCACGAACGTCAGCAGCGACCGCAGCTCGTCGCGGACCTGGTCGCGGGTGCAGAAGATGTGCGCGTCGTCCTGCGTCATGCCGCGCACGCGGGTCAGGCCGTGCACCACGCCGGACTTCTCGTAGCGGTAGACGCCGCCGAACTCGAACATGCGCAGCGGCAGCTCGCGGTAGGACCGGCCGCGCGACTTGAAGATCAGGTCGTGGAACGGGCAGTTCATCGGCTTGAGGTAGTAGTCCTGGCCCGGCTTGCGGACGGTGCCGTCGGGGTTGAGCTCGGCGTCGAGGTGCATCGCCGGGTACATGCCGTCCTTGTACCAGTCGAGGTGGCCGGAGACCTCGAACAGGTTGCCCTTGGTGATGTGGGGCGAGTAGACGAACTCGTAGCCCTCTTCGGTGTGCCGCTGGCGGGAGTAGTCCTCCATCGCCTTGCGGATGATGCCGCCCTTGGGGTGGAACACCGCGAGGCCGGAGCCGATCTCGTCCGGGAACGAGAACAGGTCGAGCTCGACGCCCAGCTTGCGGTGGTCGCGGCGCTCGGCCTCGGCCAGCCGCTCCAGGTAGGCGTCCTGCGCCTCCTGCGACTCCCACGCGGTGCCGTAGATGCGCTGCAGCTGCGGGTTGTTCTCGTTGCCGCGCCAGTAGGCCGCCGCCACGCGGGTCAGCTTGAACGCCGGGATGTGCTTGGTGGTCGGCACGTGCGGGCCGCGGCACAGGTCGCCCCAGACCTGCTCGCCCGAGCGCGGGTCGAGGTTGTCGTAGATCGTCAGCTCGCCGCCGCCGACCTCCATGACCTCGCTCGTGTCGACGTCGCTCTTGATGTCGACGAGCTCGAGCTTGAACGGCTCGGCGGCCAGCTCGGACTTCGCGGCGTCGACCGACTCGACGACGCGGCGGGAGAACCGCTGCGAGGACTTGACGATCTGCTTCATGCGCTTCTCGAGCGCCTGCAGGTCCTCGGGCGTGAAGGGCTTGTCGACCTGGAAGTCGTAGTAGAAGCCGTCCTTCACGGGCGGGCCGATGCCGAGCTTGGCCTCGGGGAACTGCTGCTGCACCGCCTGCGCCAGCACGTGGGCGGCGGAGTGGCGGATGACGCTGCGGCCGTCCTCGGTGTCCGCGGCGACGGCCTCGACCTCGACGTCGACCTGCGGGGTCCACGACAGGTCGCGCAGGTGGCCCTCGGCGTCCTTGACGACGACGATCGCGTCGGACCCCTTGCCGGGCAGGCCGGCCTCGCGCACGGCCGTGCCCGCCGTCGTCCCAGCCGGAACCACCACGCGCGGCGGGTTCTGGGCGAGGGCTGGACGCGACTCGGACACGGTGACTCCTAGCGGGAAGTGTTGGGTGTTCGATCAGATGTTATCGGTGCTCAAGATGGACATGACGATCGCGTCGTGGAAGACCCCGTCCCAGAGCAGCGCGTCCCTCAACCGGCCTTCCTCGCGGAAGCCCAGTTTCCGGTAGACGTGCAGGGCCCGCTCGTTGAAGTCGTACACCTCGAGGTCCACCCGGTGCAGGCCGAGGACGGTGAACGCGTGGCCGAGGGCGTGCCGGATCGCGATTGTCCCGTACCCCTTGCCGAAACCGTCCCACAAGGCGATCCGCAGACCCGCTGACCGGTTGTCCGGATCAATGGTGAGAACGACCTCGCCGAGGAACTTCCCGTCCTCCGTTATCGCGCGGGTGTAGCGGTGCGGGTCGTTCAGCGTCCGCTCGATGTACGCCTCGTAATCCGCGAGCGTGAACGTGGCGTGCGTGCCCGTGAGGCGGGCGACCTCGGCGTCGTTCGGGCCGCCGGCGGCCATCGCCTGAGCGAACTCCGTGCGGAGCGGGACGAGTTCCATGGCTCGATTGAAGCCGGTGGGTGCAACCGCTTTCTCCCGAGGCCCTACGCAGTCCTCTCTGAGTGGTTTCTCGGATGCGTCGCGGGGTATCGGGCGAGCAGGCTGGGTGCCCGGCCCGCCGAATGGAGCACCGACATGGACGTCGTCGTCGAATGCCCGGTCCGCCTCACCGAGTCCAACCGGGACGAGCTGCGCCTGCTGTACGCCGACCTGCGCGACCACTACGCGCGCCGCGACGCCCGTGACGGCACGCGCACGACCCTGCACTTCCTGTGGACGGGCGTGCTCGACGCCGAGCTCTTCGGCGCGACCTATGCCGACCAGCGGCACGTTTTCGCTGGTTCCAGGCCCGTGCTGAACTCCGCGCCGGGCGCGGCCGAGCTTCAGGAAACGAACAGGTGGCTGTCAGCCCCAGCTCAGCCGAACGGCGCATCGTTGGGGACATGAGCGAGCAGGGACCGACGCCCCCACTGCAGGGGCCGTCGAGCAACGATCCGCAGGCGGCCCGGCCTGCACCGGAGCAGGCGACCACGCCGCTGCCGGCCGACGCGGCGCCCGGTCAGCCGGCGGCACCGCACCCCACGACCCCCCAGCCCACCACCCCGCAGCCCGCCGGGGGCGTACCGGCGGCCGACCAGCCGACGGTCCAGCACGCCGCCGGGG